>JAFDXA010000195.1 GCA_018268185.1 Bacteroidota bacterium | reverse complement strand
TAACGATTAGAAATTAACATTTAAACCAAAGGTTGTAATCCTTGGAAGCGCACTTCCTGAACCACCGAAATCCATTCCGAAGCCTGTTGCATCGCCTGCAAATTCCGGAGAATAACCTTCGTTATGTTTCCAGGTTTTCAGGTTTTGGAAAGAGATGAATATCCTTGCGTTTTTAATACGGGTCATCTTCGGAAGTTTGGTCAGGCTGTAACCCAGAGACAGGTTCCTGATCCTTACATAGCTTCCGTCTTCAATTCCGTAAGTAGAAGGCGCCCTGTTGATCAGGTGGTTCTGGTTAACTATAGGAACAAAATTAGATGTTCCTGCTGCTGTCCAGGCTTCTGTATAGTACGCAGGGTAGTTGTAAACAGAATTCTTCTGTTCAGAAGTTCCCCAGGCACGATAGATTTCATTTCCGTAAACACCACCGAGATCAATACCTAAATCAAAACCTTTGTATTTAAGTGTGATGTTAATACCATACGAAAAATCCGGTGTAGGGTTGCCGATGTTGGTCCTGTCTTTATCATCTACAATACCATCGCCATTCAGATCCTTGTATTTGAGATCACCTGGTTTTGCACCACCACCATTGATTGAACTTGGTGGAGAAGCGATGATATCAGCGTATGATTGATAAATTCCTTCAACAACCAACCCATAGAAGTAACCAACCGGCATACCTGTTTCAACCTGGTTAGGCGTTGATTCACTGGTAGAAATGGTGGTTCTGTAAGGATAAGCCAGTTCAAGTACTTTATTTTTATATGTAGTGAGATTTCCTCCTACTGTTAAAGTCATTCCTTTCATCAAAGGCTGGGTGTACTCAGCTGTGAATTCCAAGCCGCTGTTTTTGATAGAACCGAAGTTCCTCAAAGTAGGCAGTACACCTGAAGGGCGGAGCAGCACCAGCAGATCTTTGGTTTTTTTGCTGTAATAAACGGCTTCAAAATGCAACCTGTTTTTCAGCAGTTCTGCTTCAAATCCGAATTCAGAAGAATTAACTGTTTCCCAGTGCAGGTTTGGATCGAACAGGTAATCCGGGCTATAAACCGGTACAAGGTTGTTTCCGAATACTGCAGAACTAACTGTAGAAACCGTAGGATAAGCAGGATAAGCTTTACCCAGTGGGTTGAAGTTACCTAACTGGCCAACAGATCCTTTAAGTTTGAGGAAGTTGAAAATATGCTGGTTTTCCATGAATTTTTCTTTCGAAATCTCCCATGCGGCACCGATAGCCCAATAGCTCCTTCCTTTTTTGCTATATACCTGGTTGATCTGGCTGGCATAATCTTTCCTGTAACTGGCGTTCAGGTAATATTTCCCTTTGTAGTTATATAGTATCCTTGCCAGGTAAGAAACAGTGGCATACTCATTCTGCCTTGTACTTGCAACCGGAGCTGCATCGCTGAAACCATTCGTGATATACCAGAAACGCTTGTCATCAGGAATGATATTTACATCCACTGTTTTTTGCGCAACGTTGGCATTCATGATCGAATAATAGTTGTAATAGGTTGTAAAACCTCCTGTTGCAGCCAATGAATGTTCTCCAAATTTCTTTTTGAAGTTGATCAGGTAGTCCTGCTGGAATACCTTGGTGTTTGTAAGGTTTTGTTGTACGGCAGTCAGTCTGTTTTTGAGGAAAGGCTCTGATCCTGCTGCAAATGTTGGATCGTACAGGTAATACAGCGGCGTATATTCCCTGTTGTCTTCATTGCTGATATTGCCATACCAGGTAGCTTTCAGGCTGAGAGCTTTGGTAATATTATATTCAGCAAACAAATTTCCGATGTACCTGTAACGGAAGTCGATTTTTTTATTCCAGTTGTACTCAAGTGTAGCCAATGGGTTGGTTTCTGAGTTCTGGATGATAGGAGTAGAAGAATAGAGGTCTTTATAAAGAGAATCTACTCCATAGGGATTTCTTACATAAAAACTTTTGGTTGCACTTGAAACGATCGGTAATGCCCTTCTGGCATTTTCCAGCGCTCCGCTATTGTATGGGAGGCGTTCACGTGATACGATAAATCCGAAACCAACTTTCAGTTTGCTGGTTAATTTGAACTCATCATTGATGTTGGCATTGATCTTTTCATATTTGGTATGCTTAACCAGGCCTTCATCATAAGTGTAACCAAATCCGAGGTGGAAACGGTTTTTATCTGTTGCCGCATCAATGCTAAGGTTATTTGTATTGAAGATTGCTTTGCGTGTAACTGCATCGATCCAGTCTGTATTACCGGTATAAGCGCTCATACCTGGTCCGCCAACGTTGTTCACGAAGTTCAGGAATGAATTGTTGCTTGGATCATCAAGAACCCTGTTGTTTGCTTCGAAAGTTGCCAGTGCACGGAATTGATCTCCGTTTGCCAATTTGATTTTATCAACCAGTTTTTTCACACCAACAGTACTGTTGAAGTTGATGTTAACCTGGCCTGATTTTGCCCTTTTGGTTGTAACAATGATAGCACCCGCAGCACCTTTGAAACCGAATACCGCCAGTGAAGATGGATCTTTCAACACCTCAACACTTTCAATTTCATTCGGGTTGAGGAAGTCGATATTATCGGTGAAAATACCATCAACAATATAAGTCGGGTTAACAGTACCGATACTGATGGTTCCCCTGATCCTTACATCCGGTGTGGAACCAGGATCTGCATTGTTTACAATTGACAGACCGGAAACCTTTCCCTGGAGTGATGCAAGGGCGTTGGTGTTAGGCTGAGATGCAATGGCAGCTCCGCTAACTTTGGCGATTGAACCGGTAAGGTCTCTTTTACTTGCAGAACCATAACCGATCACCACAACTTCATCAGATTTTTTTATAGAAGAAATCAGGCGAACATCTACTACAGAACGACTGGAAACCTTTACTTCCTGCGTTTGGTAACCGATGCTGCTCACAATAAGGGTGGCATTTGCATCAACAGTCATGGTATAAACACCATTGTTATCAGCGAATGTGCCATTGCCTGTTCCTTTTTCCTGAACAGAAGCTCCTGCTACAGCTTCGCCGCTTTCGCCTGTGATTTTACCCGTGATCTTTATTTTATCATTTTCCTCTCCGTCGGTGGAGTAAACCACGATCACATTGTTATCAAGAATTTTGTACGTGAGGTTGCTTCCTGTAAACAGGCCGTTCAACGACTCAGACAACGAAAGATTGCTGGCATTGAAATCAACTTTGTTTTTAAGAGCCTTCAGTTTTGAATTGAATAAAAAACGATAATCTGTTCCGATTTCTATTTGTTTCAAAACTTTCCTGATCTCTGTTTGCTTCAGGTTCAGGTTTACATTTTGCCCCATTACTGGGTTGGCGCTCACGTTTAGGGTCGTGGCCAGGATAAATAGCGCAATTAGCTTCATAACAAGCAGCGTTTTTAGAAGCGTTCTTGACCTGGGAACCCGGTCCAGAAGTTCAGTTTTAAGCATAAAATTGTTTTTGGCGTTAAAGAATAACAGTTTTGGTTTTTTATGTGTATTTATTGTACCCTATTGAATACCGGAAATAATCTTAGTCTCTTGTTCCTGAAATCACAACCTCATTGTTCCTGAATGTGTACTTAAACCGAACCAGGAACTGAAGTTCTTTCAGCGCCTCCTCAATGGTTTCATTCACAAAAGTACCTGTAAGCTTATTTTCCTTGAGTCTACTATTATCAATCGTTATTTTAATATTATACCATTTCTCCATTCTTTCGGCCAGGTCTTCAAAACGTTCATCCTCAAATATCAGCTTGTTGTAAACCCAGCCTGTTTCTACTATATTGGTGTCGGCGATGTTTTTAGCGAGTGGGGCTATAACGATCGAAGCGCTTTCCGGTTGCCCCGGCACTGGTACATTCGCCCGCTGATCACGCCTGTCTTCTTCAATCAATTTATGGAATACCAGTTTCTCATGTGGTTTCAGCATAATGCGTGATCCGTTGGGTTCGTCTTTTTTAATCACTTCAATAGAGCCGTGTACAAGGGTTGCCTCAATGGTTGGCTCAGATTTATATGCTTTTACATTAAATGCCGTTCCAAGAACTTTAATGTCTATTCCCGAAGTATGGACTATAAACGGGTGACGGGGATCCTTCACCACATCAAAATAAGCTTCCCCATCCAGGGAAAGCTCTCTTGATTCACTGCTGAATGTTTTGCTATAGGTTACTTTACTGCCCGAGTTGATCCACACCAGGGAACCATCGGGTAACTGTATCCGGGACTTGGATCCTTTTGCCACATTTATCTCGTTCGGGCCGGATTCTTTTAAAGATGCCTGCAGTTCCTGCTGACCTGCAGCAGTTTGAGATTGCTGGTAAATAAATAAACCGCCTACAAGTAAAGATGCTGCCATTAAATAAGCTGCGATCTTCCTGTACGGTCTCTTTTTCTCGGGGTAGAGTGGCAGTTCTTCGCCAAAACCTTGCATATCTTCTTCAAAATCAGCGGATTTGTCTTTTAAGCGGATAACATGTGAAAGGTAGGCATCCTCTGCTTTCTGGTTCCTGATCGATGATATGTTGGCAGGAGTTGGTTTAGAATCCCAGAGTTCTTGCAGGTTTTCGAGTGTTGTAAGCCATTCCTGGTTGCTTTGGATCAATTGATTCAATTGCGCCAACTCTTCCGGAGAAGCCTCCCCGGAAATTTTTTTAGATAGCAGTATCCAGTATTTTTCCTCTTTCAACCGAAAAACTATATTGATAATTACTATTAGACAGCCATTTATGCTCAATACCCCTAAGCCCCTTTAACTTTTTTTTAATAATAATTTAATGGGGAGGGGGATAAAGTTAAACAAAAAGGGCTGCCTTTTCTGACAGCCCCTTCGATTGCATAGAAAAAAACTATTTTATGTCAACGCTGTGAGGGAAGTAACCAAAACCAACGCCTTTTCTTCCCTTGTTATGTTTACCATAATAAGGAACATTGAAAACAAGGAATACCCCTAAAAAGAAATTAATTTTTTTTGCTGAGGATGGAATGCAACTCCGGGAATTCACTTTTGAATTCGCTGTGGGTTTTGATCCGGCGGATGGCGATTGCCATCTGGGCTTCTACGGTTTTTATTGAAATATCAAGCAGCCGGGCCACTTCAGCGTATTTGAGGCCGTCTTCTTTTACAAATTTGAAGATAACCTTGCATTTGGGGGGCAACTCATTGATAGCCTTCATTACCCTTGCAACTACTTCAGCAGAAAGCATTAGTTCTTCCGGGTTAAAGAAAATACTGCGGATAGAAGTCTGCCATTCAGCTTCACTTGGCAATTGATGTCTTTTATTCGACTTGAGTTTGTTCAAAGCGCCGTTTTTTACCCCAACATAGAAATAGAGTTTGGGGTTATCCATTACCGGTAATGCTTTACGGCGCTGCCAGATGCTTATAAAAAAGTCGGAAACAACCTCCTCGGCATCTTCATTCGACTTGAGTATGGTTCGGCAGAAATTGATCAGGTTATCGTTCATTGCGATAAACAAGGTTTTGTATGCTTTTTCACTGCTGTGCAAAGCAATCTCCTGGAGCAAGCCTTGTATTTGGTTGTTTGTTATCACAAGAATCGGTATTGAAGGTAAGAATTTTTAAAATATATCCGGGGATTTCATGGTTGGTAAATATTATAAATCAATGCGGATGAAATCAAACACCGGTTTAAAATGACCAACAGCTTTCTTTCAAAAAACCTGTTCTGAAAAGCAACTGTGGAATTTTTTTACTTAATTTCGCAGCCTGTTATTAAAAATAACAGGGCCTATAGCTCAGTTGGTTAGAGCACCTGACTCATAATCAGGTGGTCCCTGGTTCGAGCCCAGGTGGGCCCACCACTTCAGATAGCCCGAAGTATTTCGGGTTATTTTTTTAAAAAGTCATTTAACCTTTCGTTAACCCCACCGCAATTATTTTTGCGCCTAAGAATATAATTATGAGAAAATTATCCGCTGTTGTACTCCTGGTATTATTTTCTTTTTCAGCCTTTTCACAGTCTGCTAAAGAAGCTAAGAAGAAAGAAATCCTTAGCAGGTCTGGCGACCACCTGATGTTCCAGATGAGTTATGATAGCTGGCTGGGCGCCCCGGATAGCGTTAAAAGTCATATCAAAGGTTTCAGCAGGGGTGTGAATGTGTACGTGATGTATGATCAGAAATTCAAAGGCGATCCCCGGTTTAGTATTGCCGGAGGTATCGGGGTGGGTACCAGCAGTATTTTCTTCAAAAAAATGACAGTAGATATCCATTCCAAAGAAAGCAAACTGCCATTTATCGAAACCGATTCTGCCGATAATTATAAAAAATTCAAGATCGCAACTGCTTTCCTGGAAGTTCCTATTGAATTCAGGTTTTCATCCAACCCGGCTGTTCCAAACAAAGCCGTTAAAGTGGCTCTTGGTGTTAAACTCGGTACCATGCTGAATGCACACACCAAAGGAAAAACCTTACGGGATGCGAACGGAAAAACCATATCCAACGCCATAGACAAAGTTTCAACCAGGAGTTATTTCAATACAACCCGCATTGCTGCTACCGCACGTATTGGTTACGGAAATTTTTCGCTGTTTGGGTCTTACAACCTCAGCGCCATGTTCAAATCAGGTGTAGCTGCAGATGTTAAACTGCTCCAGGTGGGTTTAACCATCAGCGGGCTTTAAGCAAGGCGCTTTTAAACGGTGCCATCGGTTCGATTGAAAACCCTGTGACGTCACAAAATTCCCGGTTTCCAAAAAGTCACATCCGGGAAAAATACAGGAATGTCACAACATTTCCTGTTCTCTTCACATTTATATAATAGGGTTCTGCAGTTAAAAGAACCTGCTTTTTGTTTACTGCCCTTCAATCTGCTAATTTTGCGGCTCTAAAAGGGGGGCTTATCATGAGCGATCAAATAAAGCACGAATGTGGTCTTGCCTTCATTCGTCTTCGCAAACCATTCAGCTATTACCAGCAGAAATATAATTCGGTACTCTGGGGTTTGAATAAGCTGTACCTGCTCATGGAAAAGCAGCACAACCGCGGACAGGATGGCGCCGGTATTGCAGCCCTCAAGCTTGATACTGAACCCGGGTATCCTTTTCTTTATCGTTTAAGAAGCAGCGCCACACAACCCATTGCCGACCTGTTTTCACAGGTTTGGTCGGAGATCAACGAGGTTCAGAAACACCAACCAGATATCATCAACCACCCCGGGCTCATGAAGGGGCATATCAATGTAATGGGCGAAGTTCTGCTGGGCCACCTTCGATATGGAACGCAAGGAAAAAACAACGTGGAGTTTTGTCATCCCTTCATTAAAAAAAATACCATCCCTTCCCGCAACCTGGCCCTTGCCGGAAACTTCAATCTTGTTAATACGGAAGAGCTTTTCGGACTAATAAATATCACGCCGGGTGAATTTCAATGCCAGAGCGATCTTGCTGCCATGATGGAGATCATTCATCATTTCCAGGTAAAGGCAGATGAGCAATCGCCGGGAAATCTTGATATAACCGGTGTTCTTAAAAAAGCTGTTCCGCTTTTTGACGGCGGTTTTCATTTTGCCGGCATTGCGGGCAACGGAGATGCTTTTGTAATGAGAGATGCTCACGGCATCAGGCCTTCTTACTATTATATCAATGATGATGTTATTGTTGCGGCCAGCGAAAGGGCAGCCATCAGAACGGCCTTTAACCTCGAAGAAAACGAAGTGCTTGAATTAATGCCCGGTACAGCATTGATCGCAAAAGCAACCGGTAGTTATTCCATTGAACAGATCGTTCCGGCAAAAGAAAGAAAGGCCTGCAGTTTTGAGCGGATCTATTTCAGCCGGGGCAGTGATGAAAAAATTTACAGGGAAAGGATCGCTCTTGGTCATCATTTGAGTTCTACGGTTTTAAAGGCCATTGACTACGACCTCAAGAATACCATTTTCTCCTTTATACCCAATACCGCAGAAACTGCTTTTTACGGACTTATAAAAGGCGCTGAAGATTATCTCAACAAGATCAAGATAGAAAGAATTTTAAGCTGGGATAAAGAATATGATGCAGAGAAGCTGTCGGAAATGGTTAACCGAAGGATCCGGATCGAAAAGATAGCCATTAAAGACGTTAAACTACGCACCTTCATTACCGAAGACAGCAGCCGCAATGAAATGGTTCAGCACGTTTACGATATTACTTATGGAACCGTTCGCAAAGGCATAGACACGCTTGTTGTTATAGACGATAGCATTGTAAGAGGAACCACTTTAAAAGAAAGTATCATCAGGATGCTTGGCAGGTTAAAGCCCAAAAAGATAATCGTAGTTTCTTCAGCCCCGCAGATCAGGTATCCTGATTGTTATGGTATAGACATGAGTAAAATGGGGGATTTTATCGCCTTTAAAGCCGCTGTTGAACTTCTTCGGGAAACAGGCCAGGAGCATGTACTAACGGATCTACTGAACCGCTGCAAGGATCTGCAACGGAACAATCAACTGCATACAGAAAACCTCGTGCGCCAGGTTTATAAGCCTTTCTCACTGGAACAGATCACGGATAAGATTGCACAGCTCATTACGCCGAAAGATTTTAATATTCCCGTACAGGTTATTTTCCAAACGATAGAATCACTCCATGAATCCTGCCCGAACAATAAAGGCGATTGGTATTTTACGGGAAACTATCCAACACCAGGTGGCAACAGGGTTTGCAACAGGGCCTTTATGAATTTCATGGAAGGGAAAAACGTGAGAGGATATTAAATAACCCTGTCATAAAATCAAAGATTCATGAAAACATTATTACTGGTACGGCATGCAAAAAGCAGTACAGGAGATTTTTCCATGGCAGATTTCGACAGGCCACTGAGCGAACGCGGCAAAAAAGATGCCGCTGAAATGGCTCAAAAGCTCTTCAAAAACAACATTACCATTGATACGTTTGTGAGCAGTCCGGCCAAAAGAGCAAAAAAAACATGCAAATATTTTTGTGATGCTTATGGAGCTGGCTATGACGACATTCACTACATAGATAAGTTATACCTTGCTCCCCGGGAAGTTTTTACTGAAGTTATTTCCGGCTTCCCCGGCTCATATAATCATGTTGCGCTGTTTTCTCATAATAACGGCATCACTGAATTTGCAAACATGCTTTGTAATGATGTGAATATTGATGAGATGCCCACCTGCTCTGTATTTGCTGTTGAGGCTGATATCACTGACTGGAAAGATTTTACAGATTCTGAAAAAAAATTTCTTTTCTTTATAGCGCCAAAACTTAATTCCTGAAAACTATCACCCAGGTTTCCAGGCCTTTCAAATTACTCTATATGAAAGCTATTATATACTGCTTTTTTTGTTTTACCCTAACAGCATCCTTTTTTTGTTACTCACAGAATATGGATTTAATCCCGGGTTATTACATCAATCATCATGGAGATACAATAGCCGGAAACTTTTCTAAAAATCCCGGCGAAGGATTTTCTACATTTAAATTCAGGGCTGGTTCACAAAACGGAGCTACTGAAAATATCCTGATTGATACCTGCCGGGAGTTGCTTTGCGGTTCTGATTATTATAAAATTTGGTATGGCTCCAGGAGTATGGTGTACGCCGATAATTTTAATCTCAGCACCATATTCTACATAGATAGTTTTAAGGTCGGCTACATCCCTATAAGACTTGCCTACAAAGGCATTTGTGCTAATCTGTATGTATACAGGGATATGCGGGATCATTATTTTATAGAAAGAAATGATACCATCCAGGAGCTTTTAATTGCATATCGTTTTGCTGATTACTGGGATAGGCGCCCCTTTCTTAAGGATCCCCCAACTTATTTTTTTACTCCTATTTACAGGGACCAGTTAAATACGATATTGGGTGATGTTATGGGTAAAAAACAGAAAGCTTTGATAACAGATTGTGCTTACGATTTATTCGACCTGAAGCGGATCGTTAGAAAAACAGATGCATACCTGAAAAAGAAAAAATGACCCGACTGCATAATCAAAGTTCTTTCTCAAAATACACAGCCGTACTTTCCGGGTTGTGATAGTATGCGGGTATTTCATAGAAGCCTTTTTTTCGATAGAGTTTCATGGCCGGGGCCATGCTGTTGAGCGTATCAAGTCTTATTTTTTTATAGCCACAGTCTGCTGCAAGTTTAAGCGCTTTTTCCAGCAAAAGCTGGCCGATACCCCTGTTCTGATATTGCGCTTTTAAATACATTCTTTTTAGTTCAGCTACACCCGGCTCCTGGTATCTTACGCCTACACAACCGATGAATTTGCCAGCATCTTCTTTTACCAATATTATTCCCCCCCTAGGCTTGCCATACATTTTTTCCAGTTCCAGCAGTTCTTTTTCAAAGTTCTGAAAGCACAGATCAATGCCAAGCCATGCCGCATACTCCCTGAATAAATCTGCAGCCACTTTATAATGTTCTTTATCTGTTGCGGGTATGAATTGCATTACTAACTGCTTTTGTTTGCAAGATAAACTCCCGCAAAAATAAACATGGCGGCTATGATCTTGTACAAGGATAATGCTTCTCCCAGAAAGATCATTGCGATCGCCGCTGCAAAAACCGGTTGTGAATAAATATAGGTACCCGCCGTGGAAGCGCCCAGTATTTTAATCCCGTATACATTAAAAATATACGCCAGAAAGGTTCCGCAGAATATGATCATGAATAACAGGAAATAAGCATTAAGGGTATATAACTGCCAGGGAATTTCCCTGAATTCTGTAAAACAGAAAGGCAGCATAAGAAAAAAGCCTATGCTGAAGATTGTTCTGATCACCATCACCGGTTCATACTCTTTCATCAATGGTTTTACCAGTATAAAATATATGGTATAGGAAATGGCATTGATGATAATGAATATGTCGCCCAGTAAAATATTTGAACCATTGCCTGTATTTTCCCTGGCGGCTATCAACACTGTTGCCCCGGTAATTCCCAGTAATAACCCAATTACATTATACCTGCTGAGTTTTTCCTTCAGCACAAATGCGGCAAAGCAGGTAATGAGTATGGGTGTTGTAAGCATGAGCAATGAAGCATGAATAGAAAAGGTCAACGACAGGCCTTTTATAAACAGCAACTGGTTCACGGCAATTCCCGTGAGTGCACAAAAGAAAAATCTTGCAAAATGTTCTTTGCGTACAACCTGTCGGTTGGGCTTAAAAAAGAACAACACCCATAACAATATGGAACTGATACCAACCCTCATCAGGTTAAGCCCGAACGGCTTGATCATTCCATGATTGATCAATTGTTTCACCGCCGTATAATTGATGGCAAAAAATATATTGGTGAACAGCAGGGCTGCATGAGCTTTGATTCCGGGCCGCAAGAAGTTTTATTTTATGTGCAAAGATCGCAAGCCCATCTCAATAACAGGCAACGGGTGAACGGAAAGAATTTTGATCATCAAGCCCGATTTCCCGGCGCCAGCTCCGGTTGCATTTTCGGGATTACTGTAATTCGTATTGGTTGGCTTATTCTGCTTTTAGCTTCGGTATAAATAAACCACGGATTACAGAAGTTTTACGGCGTGTAGCACATAGAATTGCTATAAAAAGTCTTTATACCTGCCTTATAAAGTTTTTAATAGAACCAGATGTTATTTTCCCACGCGAGAGAGAATGACGACCCGCTCGATTGCATAAGACTTTTGTTAAACTAGTGCATGAGCTTGTAGCCATTTTTTTGTAGCCACAAAAATGGCTACAAAAAAATGGCTACAAATTTTCAGGGTATAAAAAAACCGCTTCGCAAAAGCAAAACGGTTTCTTATACTTACTAACCCACTAAAATTGTCCTGTAAAAGCAATTATGCCTGCATTTCTTTGATCTTTTCCCTGATCTTGCCTTCGATCTCGGCGGCAAGTTCCGGGTTATCTGTCATCAGTTGTTTTACTGCTTCACGGCCCTGACCCAGTTTGTCGTTGTTATAACTGAACCAGCTTCCGCTTTTCTGGATGATACCCAGTTCAACACCCATATCGATGATCTCGCCGGTTTTGGAAATACCTTCTCCATAGATGATATCGAACTCTGCTGTGCGGAATGGCGGCGCCACTTTATTCTTAACCACTTTAACCTTGATGTGGTTACCGGTGATCTCTTCTCCGTCTTTGATCTGCGCCTGGCGGCGGATATCCAGCCTTACGGACGCATAGAACTTAAGGGCGTTTCCACCGGTTGTTGTTTCGGGGTTGCCGAACATAACACCGATCTTTTCACGAAGCTGGTTGATAAATATGCAGCAGCAGTTTGTTTTTGCGATGGTTGCCGTGAGTTTTCTCAAAGCCTGGCTCATCAAACGTGCCTGCAGGCCCATTTTACTGTCGCCCATTTCTCCTTCCAGTTCGCTTTTGGGAACCAGCGCCGCAACAGAGTCGATCACCACTACGTCCAGCGCTCCGGAAAGAATCAGCCTGTCGGCGATCTCAAGTGCCTGTTCGCCATAATCAGGTTGAGATATCAGCAAGTTATCAATATCAACGCCGAGTTTCTGGGCGTAATTGCTATCAAATGCGTGTTCGGCATCAATGATCGCACACATACCTCCTTTCTTTTGCGCTTCAGCGATCACATGGATGGCCAGTGTTGTTTTACCGGAAGATTCCGGTCCGTATATTTCAATTACACGACCTTTTGGAAGCCCCCCGATTCCCAGGGCAACATCAAGCCCGATAGAACCTGTAGAGATCACCCCCTGTTCTACCGTTGCCTTTTCATTCATCAACATTACCGATCCTTTTCCAAAGTCCTTGTCGATCTTATCCATCGTCAGTTTTAAAGCCTTTAATTTTTCTGCGTTACTCATTGTTTCTGTTTTTAAGTGATGTATCTGATTATGTTGGTAAAATTATACCGGGAACCAAAGGTAGGTGTTTTATTTTATCAACACTAATTTATTTAGTATTTTTTTGATAATTTTTTTAGTTATTGCTACTTCCCCTTTAGTCCATTCCATGAAAGCCTTGCCAATGCTGGTTTTTCGATATAAATAAAAAACATGCGGGGAATAAAAAAAACCCCGGAATCCCGGGGCATAGCGTTCAAGCTTGAGAATGCGTTTTAGTTTTCAGCCGGCTGATGGCCTTGGTACGTTAAACGGGCCGAAACAGTTTGTGGTACGATTAAGGTTATACAAAGAGAATACTGTTTAGCCAACTAAAAAATACCACAAAGTGGTAGTATGCAATACCCGTTACAGGTTGTCGTACTCATAAAGCGGATCAATATGTGAACCCGCAGCCATTTCGTAAACGGGTTTTATGATGCCATCAGACAAGCCGTACACCCATCCGTGCAGGTGAGGACGTTGTTCGTTTTTCCAGGCCGATTGTATGATGGATGTTTTTGCCAGGTTGAACACCTGTTCCTTTACATTCAGTTCGATCAGCTTGTCTACCCTTTCTGCTTCCGTTGGCAATGCATCTACTTCTTCCCGGTGAAGCCTGTATATGTCTTTGATGTTCTTCAACCAGTGATTGATGATACCGAAGTGATGCTGCGTCATAGCGGCTTTAACACCGCCGCAGCCATAATGCCCGCATACGATGATGTGCTTCACTTTTAAAACCTCCACGGCGTATTGCAGTACACTGAGCAGGTTGATATCTGTATTCACCACGAGATTGGCGATATTCCTGTGAACGAAAATTTCACCCGGTTCGGTTCCTGTGATCTTATCTGCAGGCACGCGGCTGTCGCTGCAACCGATCCATAAAAATTCCGGCGCCTGCTGGGCGGCGAGTCTTTTAAAGAATGTAGGGTCTGTTTCGTTTTGCTCTTTTGCCCAGGCTTTGTTCTCCAGTAATAATTTTTCGTATGCTAACATCTTGATATTTTTTGTTTGATTGTATAAATTTTGTTTTGCTTGTTGTTAATGAGCGCTGTCGTCCTGGATAACCGTTGCACCGGGTGCCGAAACAAGTTCGTGTAACGGGTTGTAGGTACTTCGCTTAACATTCACTTTTATATTCTTCAGATGTGCATGCTGCAGGTATTCATTGATGGTATCGATCACATCTTTATCAATGAACTCGGCCCTGCTTACATCGATCATCAAAGAACTGTTTGCCGGGATGGTTTCCAGTTTGCTTTTGAGCACCGGTTTGCTGAAAAAGGAAATGTCTTTTCTCAACCGGATCAGGAATTTACCTTCATCCTGCATTAAAAATACGGAAGTACGGAAATTACTCCTGATTATATAAAATATGCCGAGCCCGATTCCTATCAATACGCCTTTCAACAGGTCTGTGAATACGATCGCCAGAAGGGTAACAATGAAGGGCATGAATTGTTCCCATCCTTTTTTGTAATACTCTTTTATCAGCGAAGGCTTTGCCAGTTTATAACCGGTAAAGATCAGTATGGCTGCAAGCGCCGCCTTGGGAATTATATTCAACAGGTTGGGAACAAATGCTACACAAACGAGGATGAGGATGCCATGCATGATGGCGCTGGCTTTTGTTTTTGCCCCGGCCTGCATGTTGGCGCTGCTTCTCACGATTACACTGGTGAGGGGCAGTCCACCCAGTAAACC
>JAFDXA010000194.1 GCA_018268185.1 Bacteroidota bacterium | reverse complement strand
CACCTGTGCTAGGTTGGTTATGTATTTTTTTTACAACAGGCATTCCTTTCAGCACTTTGCCGAAAGCGGCAAAGCCCTGGCCGTCTTTTGTACCGTTGTTGCCAAAGTCGAGCATGGTTTGATCTCCCACACAAATAAAAAATTCAGTACGGGCTGTTCCGGTATCTGTGCGGGCCATGGATATAGTTCCATCGGTATGTGAAAGCCCCGATTGTTTGGTGGATTCATGCGGAATCGCTGCAACAGGCTTTTCTCCGGCACTGAGGTCCCAGGTTCCCCCCTGGATAATGCCTGTGTTAAAGTCGGAGGGAAGTTCGTCAGCTTTCAACACCCTGTAAAAACTTCCTTTATCATATACACCCGCTTTGATATTGGCTACAAATGCTGCAACTGTTCTGGGGGCTTTTGATGGATATAATTCCAGTTCAATATCTCCCATGCCTGTTTCGATCAATACATGCGGATTCTCATGGGAAGCATTTTTGCAGGAAAATAGAAGGGCCGATGATACCAGGATAAGAAGATAGCGCATGATAAAATATTGTGTTGTAAAATTAATGAACTTGTTCAGTTCCCGGATTCGGAAATACAGTACCCCTTTGTTTGCGATATTTGCAGAAAATAAACAGATTGCTATGCGTATTGCTATAAATGGAATGGGGCGGATCGGTCGTGTGCTGTTCAGGCGCCTGGTTGATCATCCCGGCATTGAGCTGGTGGCAGTGAATGATATCATGCCTGCAGAAAACCTGCTTTATCTTACCCGGTACGATTCGGTATACGGTACTTTCAACAAACAGATGTCACTGGAAGAAAACAATATGCTAGTTGAAGGAAAAACTATCCGGGTATTCAGTGAAGCAAAAGCAACAGCATTACCATGGGCTTCTTTGGGCATCGATGTTGTACTTGAATGTTCGGGTAGTTATACCAATGCTGTTGCGGCGGCTGAACATTTAGAGGCCGGCGCAAAAAAAGTATTGCTTTCTACCACAGGATCTTCTGATATACCGCTGATGATCTATGGTTATAATCACCATGATTACGGCAAACACGTAAATATTATTTCTCCCGGCGGCTGCATGACCAACTGCAGTACACATGTATTGAATATTCTCTCAGCAATAGGCATTGAATCTGCCCAGGTCAATATGCTGCATTCCTATACTTCCCGCCAGGAAATAGTTGATTCGCCGAACAGGAATTTCAGGAGGGGCAGGGCTGCGGCAGAATCGATCATCCCGGTAGAGATCGATCTGGCAGCATCACTTGAAATCCTGGTGCCGTCGTTAAAAGGCCGTATCGCAACTGTATCAACAAGGGTGCCTGTTGCCAATGGTGCTTTGGGAGATTTTACGGTGCAGCTAAGCAAGGATGTTACAGCGGAATCGGTGAACGAATTGTTCAAACAGGCTGCCGTAGGAAAATACAAGGGGATCATAGATTACACGGAAGAAGAAGTTGTTTCGATGGACATCAAGGGCAATACACATTCCTGTATTATTGATGGCAGCCTCACCAGTATGGTTGGCAGGCAACTCAAAATGATCGTTTGGTTCGATAACGAATACGGTTTTACCAGTCGTATGATCGACTGGCTGGAAGAACTTAACAGGAAAGAATGAAATGAAGCCGCCGATGCCTGGTTAAACCCAGTTATTCTTATGAGCCATTGAAATTACCTGTGCCTTTGAATTTACGTGCAGCTTGTTATATACATTGGCGATATGTTTCCTCACAGTTAAAGTACTGATGCCGGTGATCTCTGCAATGCGTTTGGCATCATAGCCGTTTACCAGGTGCTGCAATACTTCCAGTTCTCTTTCTGTAAGCAATGACTCCAGTACAGATGCATTGCTGGCGGGTTCAACATTTTTTTTCTGCCCCAGTATTTTTAAGGTTTTGCGGGCAATGGCCGGACTCATTGGAGCGCCGCCGTACTCAGTTACTTCCTGAATGGCCTGCAAGATGCTGTGATAATTCTCATGCTTGAGTAAATACCCTGAAGCCCCGGCCTGTATAGCCTCAAAGATCGTGTCATCATCTTCAAAAACCGTGAGTACTATAAAATGAACAGAACTGTAAAGTGATTTGGCAAGTTTAATGGTATCTATGCCGTTAAGGCCCGGCATCTGTATATCCATGAATACCACCACCGGCAATTGCTGTAAAGGGAGGCCTTTCATTTTTTCAAGAAAGTCGTGCCCATCCGTAGCTACAATGCTCAGCTCAAGATCAGAAAACTGGGCAACCTTCTGCACAAAGTTGCTGCGGTTTAAAGCATTGTCATCTACCAAAGCAATTTTCATAACGGAGGTTTATGAAGTAAAAGTGATGAATTCAGTTATATGTTTAAATACCTATTTTGTAGTAGGGCCGGAAATCAACACTTTGGTTCCGGTGGGCTGAACCGATTGCCATTCAACATGCCAGCCGCTCTCGTTGGCCCTGTTTTTAATGTTGCTGATGCCGCTTTCTTTCTGCACAAGGCTTTTATCGAATCCTTTGCCATTATCCTGCACAATCACACGCCAGTTGCTGTTATCGCTGAATACCTGGATATAGATCTCATTGCAATCACTGTGCTTTACTGCATTGTTCACACATTCTTTCAATATGAGAAAAATATGAAGGATGCGGCTCGGACTGAATTCAAAATCACGGGTAATGTCTTCCTGGTAATGATACCTGATGTGTGGATAGTTCTGCATCAGTCGCAACATCCATGATTTAAACCGATCTGCCAGTTTGGTAACAGGCAGTTTTTCATTTTTTAAAACCCAGATCGTATCTCCCAACTGGGTTACCATGTTCTGCGCATTGCCTTCCAGTTGAAGCAGGGTGTTGTCGTTTTCAATTCCTGATTTGTCTTTAAAATATTTTACGTTGGCAGTTATAGCAGCGGCATAAGAACCAAGGTTATCGTGCAGATCGGCGGCAATACGTTTGCGTTCGTTTTCTTCAGCCTGTTCAACCGCCCTGTAAGCAAGCAATCTCTCCTCAGCGAGTGCGGCTTCCATTTTCCGCTTTTGTACCAGGCGGTAATTCCTGTAAAGCACCCATACAAATAGCAGTCCCAGTGAAAATAGAATATAAGACCCGATTGTGATATACCTGCTTTTATTCAGTTCATACTGCTGCCGCATGATGATGTTCTCTTTCTTCTGTAATTCATACTTGGCTTGTATCTCAGCCAGGGATTCTGCTGAGTTTTTTTCGTAAAGAGAATCTTTTATGCTGATGATCCTTTCCTGTGTAAGGCTGTAGTTTTTGAAATCGCCTGCTGCTTTGTAATTAGCTGCCAGCATTTCGTACAGGTAGGTAAGTTTCGAAACAAGGTTGGCTTTCTGTGCAATGGCAATGGCCTCCTGTGCAACATTGATACCTTTAACGGTTTCTCCGTTTTGTGAATAGAAGCCCGCCAACTGGCCCATATCGGATACTACATAATAAACATCTCCGATCTGCTTTCTTATTTCCAGTGCCCTTTTAAGATCTTCTTCTGCTTTTTGGTTGTTGCCGGTATTTATATATATATCTGCTTCTATATTCAGGGCACTGGCGAGGGTACCGAGATCCTGGATTTTTTCTGAAGCCATGATCGCTTTCCGGGCAAAATAGAATGCAGAATCATACTGCCCTATATTATTATACGTAGAGGAAGTATTGGAGTATAAAGTTGGGTATTGATCGGTATAATAATCACCGGTTGTGGTATTGAGCGCCTTGAGAAACCATTGCATGGCCTCCCGGTGTTTTCCCAGTTCCATATTTACCCAACCTACGCCGGATTTAGCCCTGATCTGCTGTACAAAATCTCCGGATTTTTCTGACCTGTGCAAAGCTTCCAGGTATTCGGTCATTCCTTCTTTGTAAAGGCTCTGCCGCATATAAGCTCCCCCACGGAGAAATAACAATTCAACTTGTAGCTGGGGTTCTGCCTGTTTTTTTTCCAATGAGATGAGGTTGGAATCTGCCAGGTCGATAGCAGTTTGGTACTGGCCTTTTTTTACGCAGCCGATACCGTAATAGCAATCGGCCCAAATGCGGGCGATCGTATTTTTTTGTTCAGCTGCCAACTTTCTCGCCTGGGATGAAAAATCAAGCAGGGCATCGGATGAAATGGACCGGAATTGGGAAGCCAGTCCGAGGTATATATTCAGTTGTTGGGCAGGAGCAGGATTTGATAGTAAACTCTTTTTTAGGCTGTCGATAAGCCTGTTCTGTGCATGAAGCAGGTTGCAGGTAAGCGCCAAAAGCAGCAGGAATAAAAACCTCATACAAACAGGTGGTTTATGTAAGATCAAAATACAAAATAAAACCGAAAGCGTTTGGTATACTCATTTTGTATGAGCACTACTACAAATTAAGTATGCCAATACTCTAAAATGAGTATTGACATGCACTTTAGCAGTTATGAAATTTACAGGAATTGATTTTTGATCCGTATGCTGAAGGTTTGGGTTTTAGCAGAGCGTTTGCGGTACAGGTGGCTGGATCATAAGTCCTGGCATCAATTTCATTCATATCATGAAACAAAGAGGCTACAGCCTGCATCATTGCTGCATCTAAAAAATGCAGGAATGGTTTTATTTTTAACACACAACTTTTAACCGGGTTGTGTGTTTTTTTATAAATGGCAGATAAATACCTGCCGATTCCATTAAATTTGTTTAACTAAAATCGATTTATATGAAATACATGTTTTCTTTTGCGGCTATCTGTGCCTTGCTTTGTTTATCAACTGTAACAAGAGCGCAGGATGACACAGACAAATCCAAGCGTCCAAGTCCACCAGCCAGTGCCACTAAAACCATCGGCGACCTTACTATTAAGATCGACTATAGCCAGCCTTCCCTCAAAGGAAGGGTTATCGGTAAGGATGTAGAGCCCATGCCCGGCGAAGTTTGGAGAACCGGCGCCAACGAGGCTACCACTTTTGAAGTGAGCCGTGATGTGAAAATAAATGGTAAAGACCTGCCTAAAGGAAAGTATGCTTTGTTCAGCATCCTGAATGGAAAGGAGTGGACCATCATTTTCAACAAAACATGGAATCAATGGGGAGCTTATAAATACAAAGAGTCAGACGATGCACTCCGTGTAAAAGTTTACAATGCACAACTGAATACACCTGCAGAAAAACTGGCCTTTGATATTGACGATAAAGGTACAGTGAGCCTGATGTGGGGCGACAAAAGGTTTATTCTTGATGTTAAATAGAACAGTACTGTACTGATATTTTTACATGAATGTATATTTCATCAGCGGGCTGGCTGCCGACGAAAGGGTATTCTCTCATATACTTCTTCCGGATGGTTGCCAGCCTGTTCATTTGAACTGGATCCCGGCACAGGAAAAAGAAAGCCTGCAACATTATGCCAGCCGGCTTTCACAAAAGATAAATGCCAGCGAACCTTTTGCCCTTATAGGTTTATCCATGGGAGGCATGGTAGCCACAGAAATAGCAAAAAAGTTAAATCCT
>JAFDXA010000193.1 GCA_018268185.1 Bacteroidota bacterium | reverse complement strand
TGTGGTTGCGGGAACAACATCTAATTGCAGACTCGGAATACTACCACCTGTTCCACCAACGTGTAATTTACTGAATGAGCCGGCAGGCGTTAAACCACCGGCAGCAACACCGGCAGGTGCAGCCCCGATGCTGATTACCCCATTTGCTCCGGTTGACATGCTTGCACCATAAATAACATTTTGGATAGAAAGGCAATTGTTAATAGGGGTGCCACTTGATCCCACCCCCACACGAGCCTGGAAGCCTATGGCAACATTGTTTGTTCCATATTGTAATTGATCCAGTGCTTCTGCTCCTAATGCAACATTTCTATCTCCTGTTATAAGGTTATTTAAACTACTACTTCCGAAAGCAGCATTATTGTACCCGGAACTTGATAGGCTAATAGACTCATTGTAACCACTAAGTGTCCCAATAAAAGTGTTGTTATTTCCTGAAATAAAATTTGCTCCTGAAAAGGCACCTAGTGCAGCATTATAGTAGGCTGAGGTTGTCCTAAATAACGATGCTCGTCCAATGGCAGTATTTCTGTACCCAGTTGAATTGCTAATCATTGCCCAGGATCCTACCGAACTGTTTTCATTTCCTGTAGTTGTACCTTCAAGAGCCCTGCTTCCGAAAGCAGTATTATTGTTTGAAGATGTTAAACTCAATAAAGCTTGATAACCCATAGCAGTATTATGCCCGTTAGAAGTTGTCGCATTGGTTAAGGCGCTTGTTCCGAGTGCAGTTGAGGAAACTTGGTTGGCATTTCCATGGCCTATGTAGACAGCATCGGCGACGCCAGGAAGCCCATGTACCCGGATTGCAACAGGAGAATAAGGATCTGTACGGGCGCCTGCTCCATACTCGAGAAAGGCAGTCGATTGCGCCCAGGCGAAATTTGAAAGAATAAAAAAGATAACTGTAGCGGTTAAGAACTGCCGTAACACGGCATTGATAGAATGTTTCATATTGTAAGATTTAATTGGTGGATAAAATAGAAGTAATGATTACAGGTCGGGCGCTGATTGCTGCAGGACTTGCCCTGCCAGCATTGATATTAAGTACAAGGTAATAGGCAGTCAGCATGGGGATTGGGTTACGGATATTCTAATTTAAAAAGAAATAGCTTATTCAGGAGGAATGTGCATAAAATTACCGGGCAGTTTTAAAAGCCAGTTGCCCTCTTTGCACAGGAAAATTTTTATCCTCCGGTTGTTTTGTGCGAAAAAATATTTAGATTAGGTATATAAAAACGATTGCCATGGCTGATGCACAAACTATTGATGCTGCTATGATCCAGCAGTTC
This sequence comes from Bacteroidota bacterium, assembly GCA_018268185.1. Lineage (GTDB taxonomy): Bacteria > Bacteroidota > Bacteroidia > Chitinophagales > Chitinophagaceae > Ferruginibacter. The sequence goes on along the minus strand of JAFDXA010000193.1, from coordinate 22,228 downwards.
ATTGCAGAAAATCACAATGCCAGTACTGTAAGTGAAAAACTCCAGGCACTTGGATGGGATAAAGAACTTATCCTGAAATACGTTTCCGAATTTAAAAGATTGAAAAATGCCCGCAGGCAAACTATGGGAGCAGTGTACCTGGTGGCAGGCGGGCTTATCGGTTTTCTCAGTTGTGTGCTGGCAATTGTAGACCCAATACCGGAACTGTATAACTGGTTTTTATTCGGACTTACTTCCGTGGCCATACTACTGGCCTGTTATGGGCTTTATAATTTCTTTGAATAGGCTATAGTAGCTTAACATTTAAAATAGCTTCAAAAAATCAGCTTAAATAAGCAATTACAAAAGCTTTGGCATGTGCTACAGGGTTTTCTGTAGATAAACTCTCTTTGTTAAGAAAGACAAGGGAAGGCCGATGGCGATAACAAGTATCATGGCAGGCTTGATCGCTTTCCTGATTTCAAAATCAGTGAATTTGATATGACTGAATGTTGGGAGGATAATGAACCGCATAAAGGCCCATATAAATATGCCGTATAATATTCCGATCACCCAATCATTCCTGAGCATTTTTTTAATAAAGGGATAACAGAAATAAAACAGGAAAGTGAAACTCTGGGCAATGAACAGGTGAATTCCTAAACCCAGCAAGGCATTGATTGAATAAGGGAGGTCCGGAGAATAACCTGCAGCTGCAGTAGTGATCCCGTTAAGTACTTTACCGGGAGAAGATCCGTAACTAACGTATGCATCAATGAATGCCCCAATGATATCAAGGGTTCCAACAAATAGTCCCAGCAGGAAAACTTTCAGTGCAATTTGTTTTGTATAACCAATCATTTTATTGGCAACTTTAAGGCTCGTCTGAAGATATAACTAAATGTTCTTTCTCCTGTAGGCTTTGGTATCAACGGTAATTGCTTAACTTATCGGGAGCAGTTCTTCATTCTATATTCTTTGTTCCGTATTCGATATGTAAAAACTGCGGAGATGTGCAGCATGAAAATCAGAGAACCCTTGAGCATAAAAATTTCTTTGTAGCTGGTAGCAAAATCTTTTTCGTATAATATTTATTTCCACCCTACGACCTTCCTTTTTTCAGTAAAAAGCATTAGTTTCATTGTGGCGGTTTTACTTTTGTGTTTTGAATATGAAAACTGTAAAGCCGCTTCCCACCTACGTTCATCACCGATCAAATAATTTTTCATTTACCAAACTGCCAGGTTATGAAGATACTTATTGCCGGACTGGTATTCATTTTTTTAAGCACAACACACACTAACGGGCAACTAACAGGAAAAGCGAAGCTCGATTCGCTCTTGGCTGAACTACCCAAAGCCAAAGAAGATACCAACAAAGTGATATTGCTTTCGAAGATCAGTTCAGGTTATTTCAGGGTTGACACCTCACAGTCTTTCAGTTATGGCAAACAGGCCATCGAACTAGCCAAAAAACTCAATAACAGGGACGCTATCTCAACCAGCTATTTTTACCTGGGGGGCAAATATGCGTACAGTTCCAATTACCAGGCTGCGCTTGATTGTTATTTCATCTCACTTAAGTATGAAAAGGAAAAAGCTGATATCGAAGGAATATCTTCTGTGCTCACCAATATCAGTTCGGTATATACTTCAATGTCCAACTACCCGAAGGCGATGGAATATGCATTTGAAGGCTTGAGGTTATTTGAGAAGAATGGGAATAAATTCGGACAGGCGAATTGCCTTACCAATATTGCCAACCTTTACATGGTGCAGTCAGACAACGACAATGCCGTAGCTTATTATAAAAAAGCGCTTCCATTATACCAGGAAACAGGAGGTAAGAATGGAGTGGCGTTGGTGGAAGGAAATATGGGAGATATTTTCATACAGGAAAAAAAATACGACAAAGCATTGGAGTATTGTACAAGATCACTGGAAACCTATAAGAAACTGGACGATCCGGAAGGCGTTGAAAGAAATACCGGTAACATAGGAGCCATATACCTCCACCAAAAAAAATATAAGGAAGCGCTCGATAAATATAATGAGGCTTTGCAGTTGGCCGAGGAAAATGATCTTCCTTCCGGAAAAGCCTATGACCAGGCTGGTATTGCTGAAGTTTACCTGCAAATGACTTCCGACAGCAGTTATGAAAGAAGTGCAGGCACAGCGGGGTATGACAAGAGACTCCTCCTGCAAAAGGCCAAAGCGTATGCCGACAGCAGCATAGCATTACTGCAAGAGATGGGCGACCTGGATCAGTTAGCGAAGACAACAGGTGTTTTGAGTAAGATACAGGCCATGCTGGGTGAATTTAAAGATGCTTATACAAGCGCCGTATTGTTCAAAGAGCTGAATGATTCTGTGTATAACATTGAGAATAATAAGAAGCTTACCAAAACGGCTATGCAATATGAATTTGAAAAAAAGGAAGCCGCAACAAAAGCTGAGCAGGAAAAAAAGGATATCAGGCAAAGAAATATCAGGAATACCATTGCTGGCGGGTTGGCAGGCGCCTTGATCTTTCTTGTTGTTGTGTATCGACAGCGAAACAGGATAGCAGCAGAAAAGAAGCGCAGCGAAGAACTGCTGTTGAACATATTGCCATCTGAAACCGCAGAGGAACTGAAAAGAACCGGAACAACAAAGGCCAGGGATTTTGAACAGGTGACAGTACTCTTTACCGATTTTAAAAATTTTACCACGATGAGTGAAAAGCTCACGGCACAGGAGCTGGTTAACGAGATCAATTATTGTTACAGTAATTTCGACAAGATCATATCGAGGCATGGTATTGAAAAAATCAAAACCATCGGTGATAGCTATATGTGTGCCGGCGGTTTGCCGGTAGCTAATAAAACCAATGCTGAGGAAACCGTAAGAGCAGCACTGGAGATACGCGATTTTATTCAACAGGAAAAAGAAAAAAGACAATCGGAAGGCAAGCCATTTTTTGAGATCAGGGTCGGGTGTAATACCGGGCCTGTAGTAGCAGGAATCGTTGGTATCAAGAAATTCGCCTATGATATCTGGGGCGATACCGTTAATATAGCATCCCGTATGGAATCATCGGGCCAGCCCGGTAAAGTGAATATCAGTGGTTCTACCTACGAGTTGGTGAAGGATAAATTCAGCTGTGAACACCGGGGAAAAATTGAAGCAAAGAATAAGGGAATGATCGATATGTATTTTGTGGAGAGGATGTGATGATTTGAAAATTGACCAGTTTTAATAATTGTCCTGTCAGGCATTAATAAATAAACAGGCAATACGTTCTCATTTTTTATAACAATTTAAAACAAACTGCTATGGCTCTTTTTTTAATTCTCTATTTGGGATTTATAATTTTTGTTTTGGCTGGTGTCTGGAAAACTTTTGAAAAAGCAAACCAACCGGGTTGGGCATGCATCATTCCTTTTTATAATTATTATATCATGGCTAAGATAGGAGCTGTAAAGAACTGGTGGCTCATATTCATACCCATTGTGAACATTTATATTTTATTTGTAATCATGTTTGGCATTGCAAAATCTTTTGGTAAGGATACAGCATTTGGCATCGGGCTCGTATTCCTGAGTTTTATCTTTTTCCCGATACTGGGCTTTGGGGATGCTGTTTATCATGGCCCTAATGGAGAGTTGTCAAAGGATATAGATAATATCGGCAGGAGCTAAATGCAGCAATTGATTCTATGGGGCGAATTAAAAAGCAGAGCCCCTTGCGGAACCCTGCAGGTAACGGTCATAGGAACAAGCTCCTTATTCCTGCATTTTAACCAGAACCTTAAAGTTGTTTCCGTCAACGGCATCCAGCCACATCAGCCCTCTTTTGCCGTTTTCGAGCATGATGATGAAACAGTGGTAGGTAACTTCCTTTTCACCAACCGATGCGTAATGTGAAAATGAATTGTTGGTAATATGTCCTGTCATCCGTTTGAAATCCTGTATTGTTTTGCATTTATCGAATTGCTCCCTGTCAAGACTGATGGTATTGATAACCGATGAAGTTCCTCTCAGTTCCGCCGGAACTTTTTCATCCTTACCACTCATATTATACCATTCCATTTTTGGGCTGCCGTAACTGTCGGTATTCAGCAACACAAAATCAATGGATGACTTGCTTGATTTAGCTTCTGATGCTGTATATGTTTTTTTGTTGGCAATACTGATATAATTGCTTCCGGAACCTTCTTTAAGGCTGAGCGTTAATGAAAAGCTTCGGAGATTCTGAGCTGTGCTAAAAAATACAGCACAGGTAAATGCCAGCAGTAAAACAATTTTCTTTTGCATGATTGTACGATTGGTGTTTTGAAGCTGCAAAATGCTTCAGACTGTTTTGAAATAAAATATTATTACGGTCAGCGGTACAAAATGAGAAATGAAGTGTAGTTAGCGGCAAATGAAAACCCGATCATGGCGGGTGAATATTGAATTACGAATAAGTAATGTTGGATAATCAAGTGAAAAACGAGCCCAATTGACCAATTTCCAAATTATCAAACTATCACATCTCCCTCATCTTCCCCAGCCTCTATATTCAGTAAAAACTGGAATAAGTCTTCCTTGGGTTGTAGCTGTAGTTTTTTGCGCAAGCGGTAACGGCCTATCTCTACGCCTCTTACAGTAATGCTCATCAGGCGTGCCATTTCCTTGCTGCTCAGGTTTAAACGGAGGTATGCGCAAAGTTTCAATTCATGCGCATTGAGGGTTGGATATTTCTTTTTAAGAATCACCAGGAAATTGCCATGCACTTTATTGAAATGCATTGAAAACTGTTTCCATTCTTCATCCAGTTTATCATCCGATGTTAAACTGCGGAGTACTTTCCGGAGGTCGGAAGCTTCCACATGTTCTTTGCCAGGCTTATAAAGTTTGTTCAATTCATCTGTGATCTTTAATAAAAATTCTTTTTTCTGAATCAGGCTCATAGCAGAGCTTGCGAGTTCTGCATTTTTATTTTCAAGCTCAACTTCCAGGTTCTGGTTGCGGAGTTTGATCAGTTCTTTTTCTGTTTTCTCCAGTTCAAGCTGATGCTGGAAAGCCATTTGCCTTTGGTCTTCTTCAAATTTTTCCTGGTCGGCCTGCCGCCGCAACTCCTGCTTCTGACGGTGTTTCTTTTCCTGGTACCTGAACAGCACATACAGCAATAGGAAAAGTGCTAAAGCATATAACAAATAAGCCCATACAGTTCTGTACCACGGAGCCGCAATGCTGACTGTATAAGATGCTTCCACCGATTCGGGAGAAGAAGGCCCTCTTCTTGCTTTTACAATAAAAGTATAAGTGCCTTCCGGGAGGTTGGTATAATCTTTTTCCGCCCTGCTGCTCCAGGCTCCCGGGGCTTTGTCGAACCCTTTGAGGAAATAACTGTATTCAACAGATTGCTGCCCATAAGCCGAAGCGGCAAAACTAAAACGCAAAGAATTCCATTTGTATGGAATGGAGACAGAAGCTGAAGATTGCTGGCCACTAAAGGAATAGCCTCCAAACAATACACTGTCGGCATTGCTGGTTATCTGCACCGAAGTGATATATGGTTTCAATCGTATGGCAGCCAGCCGGTACTTTTCATAGTTCACATGAAAAAAACCACTCTCTCCACCGATCCATACATTCTGAATATTGTAAGGATAGATATTTTCAAAACCGCTTAATATTTTATTTTTCAGTTCTGGTATATAATATATAACGGGTTTTGCTTCGCTGTAATCAGCAACGCCTACCATCTTTTCGTGCACAAACCAGATATTGCCTTTTCCATCTTCTTTCAGGTATCGGAGTGATAAGTTGCCGAAGAGGCTGGCATATTCTTTTGCAGGAATGATCCTGTCTGCGGCAGCATCATATTCATAAATGCCATGTATGGTTGCAAACACAATCTTATTCCTGATCCTGAAAACATGATTGTCGAGATCAGATGGCAACCCTTTTTCACGTGAATAAAGGGTAATGGCATTGTCGGCAAGCCTGATTTTATAAACACCACGATATGGATGTGATACCCAAATGTTTTCGCTGTCTGTTTCTATATAGCGGCTCGATTCAGAAAAATTTTCCAGGATTCCGGCATCAGCAAAACTTCCGTTGGCCCAATCAAAAAAATGAATACCCCGGTAATTACCGGCTGCCATACCGGTAAGCGGTTTGTTGGGCATGGCCCTGCACGACCAGAAACCAGAAGCTGCCGAAACAATTTTTGGTTCCAGGTTGTTTATTTCCCATAAACCGTCGTCGCGGCCAGTAAGCAGGTGGTCATTTACAACAGAAATATTCCAGCTGAGGCCACCAAGTATTTTTTTCGGTTCCTCGTAAATAGATGCCAGGTTATTGGTGGATGAAAGGGGAAGCACCATAACCCCTGTAGACAGCGCAAAGTACAATGAGCCACGGAAATCGTTTACGCCATACCCGCTTCCGTTGTTAAACGCAGGCGGGTTTACATGCCGGATAGCATTGCTGTAAGGGATAAAAGCGATGCCATTGTCAAGGCCTGTCCAGATATTACCGTTCACATCCGAAAAAAGGCAGCGAACCGTATTATTCTGCAGGCCGGTTTCGCTGTTGATGTTTTCCTGGGAAATACCCCGGCGGTTTATAAGGTAGATGCCATTGGAATAAGTGCCCGCCAGGAAATAGTCATCCAGAGCGGCCAGGCAGGTGAACTGTTCTTTTTCAAGTGCTGCGTTGAGGGGAAATTTCAACAACGTATTGCCGGCTAACAGGAACAGGCCCGATGTTTTAGTGCAGAGCAGGCTGGTATCCGGGCCATAGGGAACGGCATCCGTAATGATCATTCCGACCGGAAGCTTGTTTTTTTCAACAAGGGTATGCCATTCGTTACCCTGGTAATACAGCAGGCCATTGGTTTGATCCTGCGCTATTACTTTGCCGTTGTGTTTGAACAAGGGCAACCAGGCAGGCGCAGCAGGAAAAACAGTTATGCGGTTACCGGCCAGGCAGAAGACTCGGTAATCTGTTCTGAAAAAAACAAGGTTGCCTTCTGTTTTCACATCCCATACATCTGCAAAGGAGCGCTCCGTTTGTGGAAGCAGGTTTTTGAGGGAAGTGAAACGCAATCGCCCGGACTGGTCCGGCAGGTAATATCCGAATTCATCCTGGGCCCCCGCATACAACCTGCCATTGGAACCCATGGCTATGGAACGAACAATTGTTTTGTTTGGAACCGGGAACAGCTGCCAATTTGTACCATCGTACACCAACAAGCCCTCGTTGTTGGCTACGTAAATGCGACCACTGCTGTCTTGCGAAAAAGCCCAGTTCTGGATGCCGGCACCATAGCGTGTTCTTGAATAAGTGGTGATCTCCACCTGCCCTACAGGTTGTTGAGCAGGTAAAAAAACGGGGCTGAAGCATGGGATCATAACAAGCACAAAAAACCTGATGGTTGCCAGGCTTGCCAGGGTTCGTATGAGGGGTTGTTGTAGTATTGATGTATAGATTTCTATTTAAAGATAACACTTTAGGCATGTTGTAGTAGTAGTGATGAGGCGTTTTTTTTGGAAAAGGGACTGTGCTGAATTTATTTTTACATTGACATTTCCTTCCTGTTCAAAATCCTTTTGAAGAACGATTGCTGAAGTACTGAATATTGAAGGCCGGGATCGGCTCCTGAAAATCTGATACTAAAATCTGCTATATGATAAGGTTAACGTTCGCTTTATTGCTATTGGTAAACTTCTCCCTCCCGGGCTTCTCCCAGTCGACCCGGTCCAGTGTCAGGATGACAGACAAGGGGGCCATGCTCTCGGTCGATGGAAAAGACTTTTTCATCAATGGTATGAACTGGGATTATTTTCCCATCGGCACCAATTACAATTACAGTTTGTGGAAACAATCCGATGACGTGATCAGGGCAGCCCTTGATTACGAAATGCCATTGCTGAAAAACATGGGTGTGAATGCCATCAGGCAATACACCGGCGTACCGGCCAAATGGATCAGGTACATCTATGAAAACTATGGTATCTATACCATGATCAATTACTCCTTTGGGCGCTACGGACTTACTTTAAAAGGTAAATGGGTAGCCAATGTAGACTACTCCAGCCCGCTCGTGAGGGAAACGCTCCTCAAAGAAGCGAAAGACATGGTTAACCAATACAAGGGAACACCGGGGTTGCTGATGTATTTACTTGGCAATGAAAATAACTACGGCCTTTTCTGGCGGGGAGCTGAAACAGAGAACATCCCGGTACAGGATCGCCAGTCAACCAAAGATGCCTATCACTTATATAAATTATTCAATGATGCGGTGAAGGAAATGAAGACCGTTGATGCCGAACACACAATGGCTATCTGTAACGGCGACCTGCTGTTTCTTGACATCATCAGCAAAGAATGTAAAGACGTTGATGTATTAGGTATCAACTGTTACCGTGGCTTAACTTTTACAGATATGTTTGAAAGGGTTAAGAAAGAAAACGGAAAACCTGTAATGCTTACAGAGTTCGGATCTGATGCTTACAATACACAGGCTAATAAAGAAGACCAGGAATATCAGGCAAAATGCCTCGTGAGTAACTGGAAAGATATTTATTCCAATGCTGCAGGCATGGGTAAAAATGAGAATTGCATCGGCGGGTTTACTTTCCAGTTCAGCGATGGCTGGTGGAAAACAGGCCAGACATCGAACCTGGATGAACATGATGCTACCGCTTCCTGGTCGAACGGCGGTTATCTCAACGATTTCAAGCCCGGCGAAAACAACATGAATGAAGAATGGTTCGGTATCTGTGCAAAAGGAAAAACAGATGAAAGAGGTGTTTATGAATTGTATCCAAGAGCAGCCTATTACGCACTGAAAGAAGTTCATCAACTCAATCCATTGAGCGCTGATGCAAAGGCAAAGATCAGCATGCTCAACAGCACACAGGTTACCGATGCAATGCTGATGGCAAGAGGAAACGCAGCAGCGTCAAAAGCAGAAGAAAAAGGAAAAATATACCTGAGCGATCTTCAATTGAATTTCACTACCTATAATACAGGCGGAAGTCTTATATCTACACCGGGTAGTTCAGAACCGGCATCTGCCTCTTACCCTACGAGGCTGGGCTTCGATCACATGGAATCATTTAATGTAGGTGTTACGGCAAAACCTGTATCCAACCTCACAGCCAACGTTCAGTTCAATGTACTGGGCAATGTTGCAGAAAACCCGATCGACGAAATTTTTTATGAGAACAGGGGAAGAAAGATCACCGTGAACACACCAACAGGTCAGAAAGAAATAAATCCCGGCAATCGCATTCAGTTATACAGGAGCAGCATCACCTGGGATGCAAAATATTTTAAACTGAATGGCTTTTACCGCACCGGTCATTATCATTGGGGATATGAGGGTGATTTCTTCGGATTATACCCGGAAGCAAATTATGGCCCCAACATAGATATTTATAATGGAGAAGCACCTTTTGGATTTGAAGTGGAAGGAAAGAAAGCGATCAAAGGTTTGAAAGTAGCGTTTGGACCGGAACTCTGGTGGGGTGCCAATCCGGCCGTACTCGTAAAATACAGCAGGAAGATCTCAAAGATCACCTTCACCGGTATGTACCATGAAGACATTGCACAACGCAACGGACTGCAAAGCTCTTTCGCCATCCCATTGCCCAAAACAAGAAAAGCTTCTTTAAGCGCTTCTGTAAAATTCGGCCCCATCGGGGTTGATGCAGGTGCCTTGTGGGCTGGCCAGCCACTCAATGGCAGGATATTTCAGTTGAACCGTGAAGGAAAAGTATACCAGGATAGAATAAAATCATCAGACAATTATGGAGGTAAAATAAAACTCACTTACACCGGAGGTAATTTCAACTGGTATGGCCTTGCTTCTTACATGGGGCTTGTTGCAAATGGGGGCGTTGACCAAACCAAAACATTCACCGGCTGGCGCCTGAAAGATATCGGCAGCGGCAACATGTATAATGTATTGAGTGGTTTTACCGTGAATGTTGGCAAACTCCAGATAGCACCTAATTTCTTATGGCAAAAACCAATTGAAGGACCAATATCTGCAGATGTTCTTGCGCCGGGCAGGCCGCGGAACGTTATCGATGATCCGTTTGCTGTACGCAGCAATAGGGAAACAATTGCAGGAGAGCTGTTGCTGACTTATGACCCAACACCCGCAACCTGGATGTATGAGTGGGACAATGATCGTGCTGAAGATGCAAAATTTGCAGTAAGCGCCGATTTTGTTTACCGCCACCTTCCTACCATCCAGGATGCAGCAATCGGTATTTTAGGAAACGGAAGAACAACTTTTGTATTCCCGGGTTCTGCGCCAGCGCAGGATCTGTGGGAAGGAAATGCAAGAATCGTTTCCAAACTAAACCACAACTTTGGTTTGATAGCTAATTTATATGCAGGAAATGGCCAGGCTAACGGTAATGATAAACGAACCATCAACCGTTATGGAGTTGATATTCGCACCATCTATAAAAAAGTAAAATTTGTTGCAATAGCAAAGTTCGATGACTGGGGGCCATTCGATTACCATCGTGATTTCAACCTTACCTATCCTTTGCAGTTGATCGGCGACCTGTCGACAGAGATCGGTAAACCCGACTGGTTCATCATGCCGGGTACCAAACTGGGTGTGAGAGGAACTTACAGAACACTTAATAAATATTCACCACGCTATTCTCCAGTAAAAACCATTGATGCTGCAGGCAACTGGGTTCCTGATCCAAATGCTATCGGGTTCCCCAATGGTAACGAATGGGAGATACGTACATATATCCAGATCAATATCGGTAAATAATAAAACTGCTTGCAAAACATTAAAATGAATTTTATGAAAAGAAATACATCATTGCTCTATACTTTGTATGGCTGCTTCGGGGTGCTGTTATTATTATCAGCAGGCTGTAAGAAACGCGATCTCTCCGACCTGGAGCAACCCAGCTATCCTACAACAGCAGAAGTCTTCATTGATGATTTTACCAGCGACCTGGCCTATGCAGCCTTTGGTGGATCTGATGTGAGAGCCTTCCAGGTAGATAACCAGGTGGTGTATAACAATACAAAAGCATCTATGCGTATAGAAGTGCCCGATGCCAATAGTCCACAAGGTTCTTATGCCGGAGGCGTGTACTTCAGCAAAACCGGGAGGGATCTTTCCGGCTACAATGCACTCACTTTCTTTGTTAAGTCTACAATGCCGGCCACCATCAATGTGGTTGGACTTGGAAATGACCTTGGTGCATCACAACATGTTGTTTCGTTGAGCGGCCTTACTGTAAATTCAAACTGGAAGAAAGTGATCATTCCTGTTCCTGATCCTTCCAAACTTAAAGTTGAGAAAGGCTTGTTTTATTATTCAGCAGCACCCATCAACGGCAGCGGCTATACTTTATGGTTTGATGAAGTGAAATTTGAAAATATTCCAACCCTGGCGAACATGACAGGGTATGTGCGTGGTGGAAATGCAGATTCACTCACCAAAGCAGAAACAGGGGATTCGGCTTCTATGGCTTCCTTCAGGGCAAGTGTTAACCTGCCAACGGGAGTTAATGAAACGGTAGATGTTTCGCCTTACTACTTTGCTTACACATCTTCTGATGCATCGGTAGCCACTGTTTCTGAAAACGGAATGGTGAGGGTGATCGGCGCCGGAACAACAGTTGTTACTGCTACGCTTGGCGGAAAACCTGCAACCGGTTCTTTAAAGATCATCTCTTCCGGAACACCGGTAATGCCAGCAACAGCAGCGCCGGTTCCACCTGCAAGGAATGCCTCTGATGTAATATCATTGTACAGCAATGCGTATACAAATGTTCCGGTTGATACCTGGAATACACACTGGCAATTCTCTACAGCAGAAAACTCTTTCATCAAGATCAACAATGATGATCTGATCCGTTATCGTTACCTCAACTTCGTTGGTATAGAATTCCAGCATCCAACAATCAATATTACGCCCATGCGCTACATGCACATGGATATATGGACTCCAGACCCAACAGCATTGCCCAATAATTTTAAAGTGCTGCTGGTTGACTTTGGAGCCAACGGTGTTTTCGGCGGCGGTGATGATGTACAGCATGAGATCACCGTTACGGCACCAACCCTTGTTTCAAACAACTGGGTAAGTCTTGATGTTCCTTTATCACAATTCACCGGGCTTACAACAAGAGCACATGTTGCCCAACTGGTGCTTTCAGGTACCGTACTGAATGTATATGTAGACAATGTTTATTTTTATAAGCTACCAACAGCTCCTGCAACAGCAGCGCCGGTACCTACCCGTGCAGCTTCCGATGTGTTGTCGATCTTCAGCGATACTTATACTAACGTAGCCGGAACCGACTTCAATCCAAACTGGGGGCAATCAACCATTACAACACAGGAAGCCATCGCAGGAAACAACACACTGCATTATGCCAACTTTAATTACCAGGGAACACAACTGGGAAGCAACCAGGATGTTTCTTCATACGGCTTCCTGCACCTGGATTATTATACTACCAATGCATCACAACTCAGGATCTTTGCCATCAGTCCGGGCCCGGTTGAAACACCCTATACCTTAACAGTGCCTACTGCAGGCTGGAACAGTGTTGACATTCCTTTATCTGCATTTGCTCCGGTAAACCTGTCAAGTATATTCCAGTTTAAATTCGATGCAAACGGCGCAACAGATCTGCCCGATATCTATCTCGATAATATCTATTTCTGGAAAATTCCGGCTGTACCAACTGTGGCAGCACCCACGCCAACTTACCCGGCTGCAAGTGTGATCTCCATCTACAGTGATGCATATACAAATGTGGCTGGAACAGATTTCTTTCCAAACTGGGGACAGTCTACCCAATACAGCCAGGTTGCCATTGCCGGAAACAATGCCATAAAATATTCAAACCTTAACTACCAGGGAATACAGTTCGGAAGCAACCAGGATGTGTCTTCATATCAATACCTGCATGTTGATTATTATTCAGCCGATGCAACTTCGCTGAACATATATCTTATATGTCCTCCGGGTTCTGCAGGCGGGCAGGCGCCATGGGAAAAAGCGTATGCGCTGCCGGTACCAACAGCATCAGGCTGGAACAGCGTGGATATTCCGCTTTCTCATTTCACACCGATCGTGGCATTGAACAATACCTTCCAGTTCAAGTTTGACGGAGGTACCGGTTCACAAACGATCTACCTTGACAACATTGTTTTCCACCAGTAATAACAGCAATCATTTGATTCAGCAAAAAAAACAATCATGACATACTCATATAAATACAGCCGACTGAAAACAATTCTTACCGGCATTTGCCTCGCTGTACTTTTTTCTTTAAATACAGGTTGCAAAAGAGATGCAGTACAAACGCTGCCAAACCGCAGCTGGACCCTGGTATGGAGCGATGATTTCACCGGAGCGGCTGGTGATGCTCCCGATGCTTCCAAATGGGGTTTCGATATTGGCAATGGCGGATGGGGCAACAGCGAATTGCAATACTATACAAACAATGCTTCCAATATTAAACAGGATGGAAAGGGCAACCTGGTGATCACTGCAAAAGCCGAATCATTTGGTGGTTCAGGGTTTACCTCGGCCAGGATAAAAAGCAAAGGTCTCTTTTCGCAGGCTTATGGCAGGTTTGAAGCCAGGATAAAAACTCCTTATGGTCCTGGTATATGGCCAGCCTTCTGGTTGCTGGGCGATAATGTTGATACCGATGGATGGCCGCAGTGTGGTGAAATTGATATCATGGAGCAAAGAGGCCAGGAATCTTATATCAATCACGGAAGCCTGCATGGCCCCGGCTATTCCGGCGCAGGAGCTATCACAAAAGCATACGGACTTACAAACGGAAGATTCGATACAGACTTTCACATCTATGCAGTAGAATGGGGAACTGATTTTATAGATTACTACGTGGATGATTTTCTGTACCAGCGGATAACCCCCGGCGCTGTTCCCGGCAATTGGGTGTACGATCATCCTTTCTTTATCATTTTGAATGTAGCTGTTGGCGGAAACTATGTTGGATTTCCTACTACATCAACACCCTTTCCGCAATCAATGTATGTGGATTATGTAAAAGTGTATCGGCAGAATTAAGTTTTAATCGCCGCCCGCTTTTCAGATCAACCTGTCAACCTCCCTTGTTGGTGGTTGCGGGAAAGGTATGCGCTGATGTCAATTAAAGTAATCATCAACCAATATGTTCATGAACGCACAGGTACATATAGGAAACAAGGAAATGCCGGAAGTAGGCAATGCCCCGCTTTCCTGCACAGAGATCAACAGAGAAATCTTTTTCAGGATCCCTGCTGCAGATACAATGCGTCCTTTTTTCATGAGCATTGTGAGTGATTCGGATCACTGGATGTTCATATCCAGTAACGGGGGTATCAGTGCTGGAAGAAAAGATGCCGATCATGCACTCTTTCCTTATTACACAGATGATAAAATAAACGATAGCGCAGAATTTACCGGTAGTAAAACCATCTTTCTTATCACTGCAAACGAACAAACGGTTTTATGGGAGCCATTTTCTTCCCGTAGCGAAGGCAGGTTTTCTATCAGCAGAAACCTGTATAAAAGCAGGTTCAGCAACAAGATCATTTTTGAAGAAGTAAATCATACACTCCAGCTTATTTACCAGTATGAATGGAATACAAGCGATCAGTTTGGTTTTATAAAAAGATCACGACTCCTTAATCATTCGCAAGCTGTATGCCGTGTGCGGTTGCTTGATGGATTGCAGAACATAATGCCCTGCGGTGTTGGCAGTGATCTTCAGAACAGGGTAAGCAACCTGGTAGATGCATACAAACGTATCGAACATATTACCGATTCTTCCCTTGCCCTTTTTTCACTCAGCGCCATCATTGTTGACAAAGCCGAACCCAGCGAGGCGCTTAAAACAAACCTGGCCTGGAGTGTTGGATTGGATAACCCTTTATACCTGCTTTCAAACCAGCAACTGCAGCATTTCAGAGCAGGTAAAACAATTGTACCGGAAAAAGAAATCCGGGGAGAAAGAAGCTGCTATTATGTAGTGAGTGAAATCACAGTTCAACCGCAGGAACAGAAGGAGTGGATGATCGTTGCAGATGTAAACAAGAACCATGCAGCTGTAATTGAACTGCTGGATAAAATAAAATACAACCAGGAACTGATCAAGGAATTACTGAACGATGTTAAGCTGGGAACGGAGCGATTGCAGCAACTCGTTGCAGCAGCAGACGGCATTCAATACAGTTCAGATATATTGAAAGACAGCAGGCATTATTCCAATGTGCTTTTTAATATCATGCGTGGCGGCATCTTTGATGCCAACTATACGATTGAGAAAAATGATATCGAAAAATACTTTCAGAAAACCAACAGGTTGGTTTTTGAAAGTTCTATAAATATTCTCAATGCACTGCCTGAAACATTTCCTGTTTTTGAATTGAAACAGGTTGCAGTAAAATCAGGTGACCCTGGTTTTAAAAGACTGGCAACAGAATACCTTCCCTTGAAATTCAGCAGGCGTCATGGAGATCCGAGTCGCCCCTGGAACCGTTTCTCTATTAATACAAAGAATGAAACCGACGGATCAAAAATCCTGGACTATGAAGGAAACTGGCGCGACATATTTCAGAACTGGGAAGCGCTTGCCTGCTCTTATCCTTATTTTCTCGAAGGAATGATTTACCGGTTCCTTGATGCTTCCACTTTTGAGGGGTATAATCCGTATCGCGTTACCAAAGAAGGATTTGATTGGGAAGTGATTGAGGCCGATAATCCATGGTCTTATATCGGTTACTGGGGTGATCACCAGGTTATTTACCTGCTGAAGCTGCTGGAGATCTTCAACCGGCACCAACCCGGCACCATTCAGCAGCTTTTTTCAGAAAGCATATTTGTTTATGCCAATGTTCCTTATAAAATAAAATCATATACAGCTATCGTAAATGATCCGAAGAACACGATCGTTTTTGATCACGACTCCGACAGGAATATCCGCAACAGGATGAAACTAATGGGAACAGACGGAGCATTGCTTTGCGATAGCAATAACCAGGTTTACCGGGTGAACTTCCTGGAGAAAATACTGGCAACGCTGTTATCAAGGATATCCAATTTTGTTCCGGAAGGTGGAATATGGATGAATACACAAAGGCCGGAGTGGAATGATGCCAACAATGCGCTCGTTGGCAACGGTCTTTCAATGGTCACCTTGTATTACCTGCGCAGGTTTTTAAAATTCTTTGAGTCGTTGTTTACATCCAATACCGAAAGTGAATACGAGGTATCTGCTGAACTAAGTGTTTTCTTTAAAGAGATTCTCAGCATACTTGAAAAGTATAGCCCGCTGTTAAGTACCGGTATCAATGATGCTGATAGGAAAAACATTACAGATGAACTCGGTTTGGCCGGAAGCAGGTACAGAACGAACATATATGATCATTCTTTTTCCGGTAGAAAAGAAAGTGTAAACAGTAGCAAACTTGTGAAGTTTACGACACTGGCGCTTGATTTCATGGAACAGTCTATCCGTTCCAATAAAAGAGAAGATGGTCTGTACCATGCCTATAATCTTATTTCATACAACAGCGCTGCAATAAAAATTACACGGCTCAGCGAAATGCTCGAAGGACAGGTTGCTGTACTCAGTTCCGGTTTTCTTTCGGCAACAGAGAGTATTGAATTGCTGGATGCACTTGGGCAGAGCAAACTCTACCGGGAAGATCAGCAGAGTTACCTGCTTTATCCTGATAAAGCATTGCCGGCATTTCTGGAAAAGAATACGATGCCGGAAAGTTCAATTTCAGGATCTTCTTTACTTAAGCAACTCATTGCTGCAGACAACAGGCAGGTAGTTGAAAAAGACATGAACGGCAATATTCATTTCAACGGCAATTTCAGAAATGCACAAGACCTTGAAACGGCCCTGGATGAACTGGATGCTTCTTACACAGTTCAGGTAAAAAATGAAAAGCAATTTATACTTCAGCTTTTTGAAGAGCTGTTCGATCACAGATCTTTCACAGGAAGATCAGGAACTTTTTTCGCCTATGAAGGCTTGGGGTCAATCTACTGGCACATGGTTTCAAAACTGTTGCTGGCAGTTGAAGAAACCTGTACCAGGACCCTGAACAATGCACCCGGAACTGAAGTATCAAAAAAACTTATTCAGCAATACTATACGATCAAAGAAGGCATCGGTGTGCACAAAGCGCCATCACACTATGGAGCATTTCCAACAGACCCTTATTCACACACGCCAGCCGGCAAAGGAGCGCAGCAACCCGGCATGACAGGCCAGGTGAAAGAAGACATCCTTTCCCGGATGGCGGAATTAGGAATATATATTGAGCAGGGGCGGCTCGGTTTTAAACCCATGATGTTGCGGAAAAATGAATTTTCTGAAGAAGCCCGTACTGTCGAATTTTTTAATGTTCAAAATGAAAAGCAGGAAACAGCATTAGACAGGAGCTCCCTTTGCTTCACCTATTGTGCGGTTCCTGTTATTTATACAATAAGTGATCAGGAGGGAATAATTGTAAATAGAATAAATGGCAGCAGCGATTTTTTTGAAAGTTGCCTGTTGAATAAAGAAGACAGCAATGCCATATTCAAGCGGGAAGGAACGATCACCATGATAAAAGTAATGCTGAAGGATGCAGCATTGTTGGATTAACAAATCATCAACCAAAACTGAATTGTATGCTCACTCAAAAAACAGATCCGAAAGACATTGTTCCGATAGGCCAGAAAATTGCTTTCGGAGCAGGCAACCTCACCAACCAGTTGTTACCGGCAGCCTTGGGTGTATTCATGTTTTTCCTGGTGGTTGGCTTCGGCATGAGTCCGTACAAAGCCGGTATCCTCGCTGCCATTCCAAGATTCATTGATGCGATACTGGACCCCATCATGGGTTTTATTTCAGACAATACAAGATCCAGATGGGGAAGAAGGCGACCCTATATTTTTGGTGGCGCCATTGTTACCGGCATTGCATTCATAGCCATGTGGCAATTAAAAATTCCGGAAGCGGGCAACAATCATGAAACCTATAACTTTCTTTTCTTCCTGGTGATGTCGGTTATCTTTTACCTCGGCTATACTGTTTTTGCAGCGCCTCTTATCGGCCTTGGTTATGAAATGACTCCCGATTACAATGAACGTACACGCTTAATGGCCATGTCGCAGATCATGGGGCAGATCGCATGGATGATAGCGCCCTGGTTCTGGTTTCTTATATCAAGGCCCGAGTTGTTTCCGAATGCGCCAACAGGTGTAAAGCAGTTGTCGATATGGGTTGGATTGCTATGTGTGGTGATGGGTGTGATGCCGGCACTTTTCTGCAAAGAAATTGACCAGGCAAACCTGCAGGGGCAAACGAATCTCTCTTTTAAATCTATATTCAGTAATGTAAAACACTTCTTTACTGATATAAAGAAAACGGTTACGAATAAACCTTTCTTAAGACTGTGTGCAGCAACATTCCTGGTATTTAACGGTTTCCAGATCGTTGCCCAATTCGCTTTTTTTATCATCATTTACTATATGTATAACGGCGATCAGCAGGCCGCAGGGCAATGGCCGGCCTGGTTCGGAACAATAAGCGCTGTAGCAACCGCTGTGCTGGTGATCCCGGTGATCACCTACATGTCAACCCGAATGGGCAAAAGAAATGCTTTCATTCTTTCAACAATCATTTCAATTGTTGGGTATGCACTGAAGTGGTGGGGCTTTCACCCGGGAAATCCCTGGCTTATGTTTTTGCCGATTCCCCTGATGTCGTTCGGTATAGGCGGATTGTTTACACTCATGATGAGTATGACTGCCGATGTATGCGATTATGATGAAATGAAAAACGGGATGCCCCGCAAGGAAGCGCTTTTCGGAGCTGTGTATTGGTGGATGGTAAAACTGGGAACATCTCTTGCTTTGTTTTTAAGCGGCGTGATCCTGAGCAGCGTGGGTTTTGATCAGAATGCAAAGATGCAGTCGGAGAGTACGATCACAGCCCTGCGCCTCGCAGACATTTTTGTACCCTGCCTTGCGGGCATACTTGCCGTATTGGTGATGTGGGGGTATGATATTTCTGAAAAGCGGGCCAAAGAAATAAGAGAAGAGCTTGTAAGAAGAAGAGGTGATCTATAAATACGAACATAAAAGTTTAAACTATGTCATTTAGTAAAGACAAGTTATTATCCTTACGCCCCGAACGCGGAAACAGTTTCATCGTTGGTGAATCAGAAGAAACATTGAAAGACCTGTTTCATGAGATCTTGCAGAACGGTGTTCATGGTTTTTGTTTCAGCTTATATGAAGACGGTCAGAAACCGGGTGATGCTATTACAGAAGAGCAGGTAAGGCGCCGCATGAAAATACTCCAGCCGCATACAAAATGGATCAGGTCATTTTCCTGCACCGACGGAAATGAACTTATCCCTAAAGTAGCCCGCGAGTTCGGCATCAAAACACTGGTAGGAGCCTGGCTGGGCAGTGATGCGGAAGTAAATGAACGGGAAGTAAATGGCCTCGTTGCTTTGGCAAAACAGGGGCTCGTTGATATTGCTGCAGTTGGAAATGAAGTGATGTACCGGAAGGACCTGCAGGAAGAAGAACTGATTGATTTTATAAATCGTGTAAAGCAACAGATACCCGATGTCCCGGTGGGTTATGTGGATGCTTATTATGAATTCACCAAGCGCCCCAGGATCACGGAAGCCTGTGATATTATTCTCTGCAATTGCTATCCTTTCTGGGAAGGATGCCCTTTTGAAGATTCGCTCGATTACATGCGTGAAATGTACAACCAGGCATGTGTGGCTGCCAATGGCAAAAAGGTGTTGATTACAGAAACAGGCTGGCCGAGTTTTGGTGAAAGCCTGCAGGGCGCTGTTCCGAATGAAAAAAATGCAAGGGATTATTTTATAAATGCACAGCTTTGGTCTGCCAATGATATCATCCCCATGTTTTATTTTTCTTCTTTCGATGAATCCTGGAAAACAGGGGCCGAAGGAACGGTGGGAGCTTACTGGGGTATCTGGGATAAGCATGAAAAACTGAAATTCTGAGATGAACTTTTTTGAACGCTATAACCTGCCTGCTGCAAGGGCAATCTGTTATTCGGGGTTTCGCGACGGGCAGCAGCCCGGGGGCCTAACACCCACATACGAACAGGTAAAGGAAGACCTGCTCATGCTTCAGCATCAATGGAAATACCTCAGGTTGTACGACTGTGATGAACATGCCCAAACAGTATTACAGGTGATCAGTAATGAAAAACTTGATTTTAAACTGATGCTGGGCACCTATATTGTTGCAGAGATGAATAACCCGAATTGCCCTTGGGAAGGCGGCGTATATGAAGAGGAACAGTTGTTCCAGAACAGGATGCTGAATGATAAAAAGATCGAACAACTTATAGCGTGGGCAAATGAATTTCCCAATATCATTTTTTCTTTGTCTGTTGGCAATGAAGCCTGTGTTGATTGGACCGATCACCTCGTGCCGGTGAGCAGGGTGATCGCATTTACAAAGCGGGTGAAAAGCAGTTGCAGTCAGCCTGTAAGTTTTTGCGAAAATTATATTCCGTGGACAAATAAATTACAAGCACTTGCAGCGGAAGTTGATTTTATTTCCATTCACACATACCCGGTATGGGAGTATCGCCATATTGATGAAGCGATCGCTTATACCGAAGAAAATTATAACCAGGTAGCGGCTATGTACCCGGCTAAACCCGTTGTAATAACAGAAGCTGGCTGGGCAACGCAATCTAACGGAAGAGGAATTGAGCCATCCAACGTAAGCGAATCATTTCAAAAAAGATATTTTGATGAACTGATGAAATGGAGCAGCGAAAAACAATTGCTCACTTTTTACTTCGAAGCATTTGATGAGAACTGGAAAGGATCTTCCCATCCACTGGAGCCGGAGAAACATTGGGGATTATTCAGGAGCGACAGGACGCCGAAGTTGAGTCAATGTGGGAATGAGGTAATGTGAAAATGTGATAATTTGAAAATGAGGCAATGTGAAAATGTGGAAATGAGTGTGTGCTCCTTCGTGCCTTGGTGGTCCTTACTTCTTAATTCAAAATTCCTTGTTCCTTGTTGGATATTTTTTCGATGTGAAAATTTGGAAATGAGTATGTGTTCCTTCGTGCCTTTGTGTCTTGGTGGTCCTTACTCCATCATTCAATATTCCATGTTCAACATTCTATATTCTCCCCCTCTCTTCTTTTATTTAAATTGAAAACGTACGTTTGCCAGGCGTTTAGTTAACAATTAATAAAAGATAAACGGGCATTCTAAAAACTCATTTATGAAAAAGTATATTTTATTTTTCAGCATTGGAATATTGCTGTTAACCGGATGCGCTACATCCAAATCCGCAAAAAAGGATAGCGGATCAGATAAAGCGCTGGAAGAACTCAGCCGGGTAATGACCGGAAAATTTTCAAGCGAAGCACAGGCAAAAGCAGATACGTCATATTTTAATATCAGTCTTGTAATGATGCCGATCTGGACAGACAGAACCGATGGAAAGTGGTTGTATGTTGAGCAGGCCGTTGCCTCAAAGCCAGATAAGCCCTATCGTCAACGGGTTTATCATTTGCAGCATCCATCCAAAGACGTTTTTACCAGTGATATATATACCATAAAAGACGCACTTACTTTTGCCGGCTTACAGAACGATAAACTGAAAAAAGATAAGCTAACCTTCGATCTGGTAGAGCTGAAAGACGGATGTACAGTAACACTCGTTAAAAACAACGGTATTTATGAAGGAGGAACAAATGCTGATAAATGTCCATCAGACCTTCGGGGTGCAAAATATGCCACTACAAAAATCGTATTAAAAAACGGCGAACTTGTTTCCTGGGACCAGGGCTTTGATGCTGCCGGAAAACAGGTTTGGGGTGCTACCAAGGGGGGATATGTTTTTGTGAAGCAATAATGTGGGGTAATTTGAAAATGAGGTAATGTGAAAATTTGGAAATAAGTATGTGCTCCTTCATGCCTCCGTGTCTTGGTGGTTCATACTTCTTCATTCAAAATTCCTTGTTCCTTGTTGGATATTTCTTCGATTTGAAAATATAAAAAAGAGGCAATTGAAAATTTGGAAATAAGTATGTGTTCCTTCGTGCCTTTGTATCTTGGTGGTCCTCACTTCTTCATTCAAAATTCCTTGTTCCTTGTTGGATATTTCTTCGATTTGAAAATATAAAAAAGAGGCAATTGAAAATTTGGAAATAAGTATGTGTTCCTTCGTGCCTT
>JAFDXA010000192.1 GCA_018268185.1 Bacteroidota bacterium | reverse complement strand
GGTAAAGGTTATTACGATCGGTTCCTGCATGCCTGTGATCCTGGCGTATTGAAGATCGGGTTCAGTTTTTTTGAAGCGTGTGAGCAAATCGATGATACAGGAGATCATGACATAAAACTCGATTACTGCATCACACCAGGAAAAATTTATTCATTCAACGATTAAGAAGAATCATTGCTCAAGAGTTTCAGATACCTGCTTTTTCCTTTTGCATTCCTGTATGGATTGATCATAAGGCTGCGCAACTGGATGTTCGATAAAAACATTCTGAAATCATCCGAGTTCAATTTTCCCATCATCTGCGTAGGTAACCTGGCTGTTGGAGGTACAGGCAAAACGCCGATGGTAGAATACCTTGTTAAGCTTTTGAAGGACAAGTATAAAACGGCCACGCTTAGCCGTGGTTATAAAAGAAAGACAAAAGGATTTGCCATTGCAAATGAGAATACAACTGCCATAGAGATCGGGGATGAGCCGATGCAGTTTCACCAGAAGTTCCCTGATATTACGGTGGCTGTAGGCGAAGAGCGGTTGGTTGCCATTCCCCAGGTACTGCACCAGAAGCCGGAAACACAGGTGATTATTCTTGATGATGCCTTTCAGCACAGAACGGTGAGGGCAGGTTTGAATATCCTGCTCACAGATTACAAGAACCTGTACACAAGAGACCTGATGATGCCTTCCGGCGACTTGAGAGACGTGAAGCAAAGCAGCAAGAGAGCCGATGTGATCGTAGTTACCAAATGCAGAGCGGAACTTTCAGCAGAAGAAAAGCAAAAGATCATCCATGAACTGAACCCTTTGCCCGAACAACAGGTGTTTTTTACTGAAATAGTATATGATGAACCCTATCATTTGTTCGGGGGCGGTAAGGGAATATTAAATGCGTCAACGGATGTATTGCTGGTTTGCGGAATTGCCAGTCCGAAGCCATTAAAAGATTTTCTTACAACGCATGTACATACTTATGACATGATCCGCTATCCTGACCATCACATCTTTACAACGGATGACCTGACAGAAATCAAAAAGCATTATGAAAAGCTGAACCCTTCCAGCCGCATCATACTCACCACCGAAAAGGATGCTGTGAGGCTTCAGAAATTCAGGAAGGAACTGGCGGATTACCCGGTTTATGTTTTACCGATCAGGCACCGGTTTATGTTTGGCGAGGCTGAAAAATTTGAGTCTGTTATTACTGCTTTCATTGGTTCTTTTACACGCCGGTAAGCTTATATTTTGTGCATAATGCATTATCTACTCAACAAAACGTTCCTGCAACTGTTGTTATTGAATTTAAAAAATAGGTAAAAAATGGATGGGTGGTCTGGATCGGCAACCATCTATGAACTACTTTCGTAGATAATAATACCCAAATCAAATATAACCAGTTCACTGAAGCAACAGTTTATGAAGATTCTCTATACCGTGCTAGCCGCCCTCTTTTTTAGTTTCAGCGCCTCTGCTCAGACCGTTTCCGTAAAAGGTGTTGTTAAGAACCAGGATGGTCGTATCCTTTCCAACGCAACCGTGATGCTTTATTATCCTGGTAAAACAGATACGCTCAAAGCTGTTAGTGATGATAAGGGTGTTTTCAGTTTTAATAATGTGGCAGCCAGGAAAGTTGGACTTATCGTGTCTTATATCGGCTTCAGAAAATTTGCCAACACTTATGACTACAGCCAGGCTTCAGGAGAACAACAGGTATTTGATATTGTGATGACACCCGGTGATAACACCATGCAGGGTATTACACTTGAATCGAACAGGATACAGATAAAAGAAGATACGGTATCGTATGTGGTAGACAGTACCATGTACCGCAAGAATGATAATGTAGAAGAAGTGCTGAAGAAATTGCCCGGCGTACAGGTAGATAAAGACGGAACCGTTACGGCACAGGGCAAACAGGTTACCAAGGTAAAAGTGAATGGAAAGGAATTTTTTGGGGGTGATGTAACAACAGCAACCAGGGAACTGAATGCTGATATGGTTGATAAGATCCAGATCATTGATGATTATGGAGACCAGTCGGCTTTTACCGGTGTGAAAGACGGAGATCCATCCAAAACACTCAATATCCAGTTGAAGAAGGATAAGAACAAGGGCTATTTCGGAAATGTAACCGCAGGCGGCGGAACCGAAGAAAGATACCTTGGTTCTGTTTCTTTTAATCATTTCAATAACAACCAGCAGATTTCCGTATTGGGAAACCTGAATAACACCAATGCCAGCACATTCAATTTCGGATCTTTCGGTAATGGATTTGCGGCAAATATTGCCGGGGGTGTTATGCGTAGCATGGGTATCGGTCGGGGAAGCAACAGCAATGCGTTTGGAGGTTTTGGCGCTAACGACGGTATATCAACAACCAAATCTATCGGACTTAATTACAGGAATGATTTCGGAACAAAAGTTTCTGTGTATGGAAGCTATAGTTTTTCAAACAGGGGAACAAATACTTTAAAGGATATTTCTCAGCAGAACATCGGCGTCAATAATACGAATACACAATACTCAGATGATTATACAGTAAATGAAAATCACCGGTTCTCATTCAATGTTGAGTATAAAATTGATTCATTCAATTATCTCAAGTTCACGCCATCGGTTTCATACAACAACTCAACCACAGATAATACCACTACCTTTTCTTTTTTCGGTGCAACCGGAACCAAAACAAACACTGGAACTACAACACAGAATAACAGGTCAAAGTCGCCCCGTTATAATGGCGACCTGTTGTACAATCACAGATTTAAAAAAAGGGGTAGAACCCTTTCCGTAAGCTT
>JAFDXA010000191.1 GCA_018268185.1 Bacteroidota bacterium | reverse complement strand
GGGTATTTGTTCTAACCGGCGGATTGAAATCGAAATAAATAGAAGCACTGTTGCGGATGCTGTCGCCCAGAACCAGTGTTGATTTGGGTTTGATGCGGTAGCTGATATAACCATGACTTAGTGGTTCATTGTGTGTGCTGTCAACTAAATTTATATTGTTGAAAGTGCAGGTAATGAACTGGCCTGATTTGACTGTGAAACTGCAGTTATGACTTGATCCGATCACTTCGATACTGTCGGCCAGTAGTTTGGAACTTATCGTATCGCGGATAATGATGTTAAAAGCAGTATCGTTACCTGTATTCTGGAATCGAATGGTATAATCAAGACATTTGCCTGCAGCTATTTCAGCAGGTGTGATAAAACCTCCATGGATCTCCTGTTTATCGTTGGGGTCATAACTTCCGGAAAGAACCTGCCTTATCGCTATATAATTATCTGCACGATAAATATCCTGTGTGCTATCGATGTATAGTGCCGATTCGATTGTATCACCAAGGTTAACTGTTGGGATGCCATCCAATATTAAACTAAGATTGATTGTGCCGGTTGCATCCGGAGCGAGTGAACTGATGTTCCATTTGATACTGTCGCCGGAAACAGCCGTGTATGCCGGGGTTGAACTTACAAAATGTAAAGAAGGAGCTTTGATGAAAACCACATCTTTATTGGTTAAAGTAGTAGTTCCTTTATTATTGTAACGGATAGTATATTGTTGAACTGTTCCGGGCCTCGGTGTGGTAAGTGGCGAAACGCCAACAGCATAATCAATAATGCCGGGAATGGGGTGTACAGCAAAATTTACCGAATCAATGTTCCTGTATGTATTGAATGTTGTGTTTTTACTGGTGGGTACAACCGTATAATAAGGACGGTTAAGTGAAATGGTGGAAGTGAAATTTCCGGTTGCAACCGGGTTGTCGAAAAACCCATTGTATGCAATGGATGTTCGCTGGTAACCGTTGCCAGTTGTTTTTACACTTGCATGTGTATAGGGAAGTTCTCCGGCATCTTTGATATTGTTATTGTTAGCGTCAATGAAAATATTTCCGGTAATCCTGTTCAGTCCGGATAATTTTACCACCCAGCAATCCCACAATCCACCATGAAACCCGCTGATATCCCCGCCGTTGCCAAAAGCATAACCTACCACTATATATTCATTGCCATTAGGGTAAACTTTTACAGATCTGAAAGCAGCGCTTCCATAATCATAACCATATTGGTAATTAATATTGCTGATGTCGGATATCCACCCGAAGGGAATTGGTGAAGGTGTGCTGTAGATGGTTGTGCCAGCCACGATCAGTCCGGAAGCTGTTTCCGCTGCAGCCAAACCATGTGATGGTGCAATATATATTGGCTTACCTGTTGCTCCAGAAGAAAAACAGTTTCTTGAAAATGCGGAACCAACCTGTGTTGTTGCAAAAGTTGAAGAAAGATCGGGTTTTGTTTTCAGGTAAAGTGTTTCGTCGAAACAGTACTCGGGATAGAAATAAGTTTCATCTACCAGGCTTGTTACAAGTTTATCAGAAGTTTTTAGCATGGCAAAGCAACTGTCGCCGCCAATAGTAGCCAACAAGCCTATATTGGCGCCAGTTGTGTTATCAAGTTTGAAGATTTTTCCCGGTGTTTTGTTGATGGTAACTTCATTAGGCCACAGTCCACCCAAATACTGGTAGAGTCCGGATGTGAGCGCATAAATATTCTGATCCTCCGAGATTGCAATATCAAATCCTGATAAACCGCCGGCGCTGTAAAGTCCGCCACTCCATAAAAGATTTCCTGCGTTGTTTATTTTAAATACCCAGCCTCCGTTTCCGCCTGTTACAAGGTCTCCATCTGTAGAAGCAGAAGAGCCAATCACTGCATAATTATTGTCTGGCGTTACAATTGCCTTAACAGCAGTATCGCCAAGCGAGCCGCCAAAACATTTGCTCCATATCGTATTTCCATTCTCATCAAGTTTCATGATAAAAGCATCCCCACTGCCATGATTACCGGATACATTGCCATCATTGGAAGTTGTATAGCCAATGCAGAGATAGGCATTGTCTGTTGTTGCTATTACCGATTTGAAATAATCAGTACCACTTCCACCAAGTGATCTTTGTCAGATGATATTACCGGCGGTATCAAGTTTCACAACCCATGCATCGCCATTGCCGTGGTTACCGGATACATCACCGTTATTGGAATAAGTTTGTCCCACAACTACGAGGGTTCTATCTGCATTGATGAGCACATCATGTCCCCGATCGTGTCCGGTGCCACCCAGGCATTTCTGCCATTGTATGGCAGGGCGTACCTGTGCTTTGGTTTGATGAAAGAGCATCAATGATAAGATGCCTGCAAAGAGGAAGGATAAAAATTGGCGCATGGCATTAGGGCTTATCTTTAAAGTTAAGGATAGCGGATGACTTTTTTCTTTTTTTTATCGAATTTATAAGTACTTCTTTGTCAGCTAATTGACTAATTTAGTTGTTATGAACACAACCCGGGAACATGTTTTTGATGAGTTGCATAGCGAGGGATTACTCTCGGAAGCATCTTATCAAAAATACAGGGAGCATCAGTCGGCTGGGCTTTTTTCTGTGCACTGGGAGCTGAAGACTTTACTATATCTCGGGGTTATTTTGCTCAGCGGCGGATTTGGAATATGGGTTTACAGGAATATCGGCAGCATCGGTCACCAGGTAATATTACTTTCTCTTGTTTTGGTTTGTGCCGGATGTTTTTTTTATTGCATTAGATATGGCCGGAGTTTTAGCCGCAATAAAATTGAATCTCCGAATACTTTTTTTGATTATGCCCTTTTACTCGCTTGCCTTAGCTTTATTACGATCATAGGATATATACAGTACCAGTTTCATTTTTTTGGAGAAAGATATGGCCTTGCAACTTTTATCCCGATGGTTGTATTGTTCATTTCTGCCTATTATTTTGATCATCTCGGTGTTTTAAGCCTGGGCATTACCAATTTAGCTGCATGGCTTGGTATTGCGGTTACCCCAATTCAACTGCTGCGGGCTAATGATTTTGATAACGACAGGATCATATTTACAGGCGTATTCCTCGGAATTGTGCTGATGCTGGCAGCGTTTATTTCTGTAAAATATAAATTCAAAAAGCATTTTGAATTTACTTACAGCAATTTCGGAATGCATGTGCTGTTTGTGAGTGTACTGGCAGGTATGTTTCACTTTGAGGATATATACTTGTTATGGTTTTTGCCTTGTGCCGGCGTTTCCTATTTCTTTTACCGGCGTTCGCTGGCAAGAAAATCATTTTATATTATCCTGGTAACTACTTTGTACACTTATGTTGCCTTGGTTTATGTTGCCGTGAGGTTTGTGGATAGTTTTATCGGAACTACTACAGCAGCTTTGTATGCCGGGTTCCTTTATTTTATTATTTCAGCTGTAGCCATGGTAATATTTCTTATACGCATGAACAGGAAACTGAAAGCCGAATGATCGCTTATAATAAAATATGGATCAGGAATGTTGAAAAACGAGCCCATTGCAATGAAGCTTTTGGCCAGGGGATCATCAATGATGCAGCATTAAAAGCAGCTTTTGAAAAATATCCGGTTGGATTTTATACCCCGAATTTTTTTATTGCGCTGGGATTGCTGCTGCTTACCCTTGTGGTGGTTTTGTTTTCTTTTGGGATCGTACTTGTGTTTTTCAGAGATGCTCATACCAGTACGCTTGGAGTTATGGGAGTACTTACAGGCATTGCCTGTTTTGCTGTTCTTGAAAAACTGATCAGTTCAAAGAAATATTACCGGGCAGGTATTGACGAAGGCTTGTTGTGGGGTGGTGTGGCACTCATTTTTTTTGGTATCAGTTTGCCGCATAACCTGGGCGGACTTTCAAATTCTGTTTTATTGTTCCTGTTATGTGTTTTCGGTTTGCTCAGGTATGGAGATCGTTTGATCGGTTTTGTTATGTACGCTTCGGCTATCAGCATAATATTTTTTCTCTTCATCAGGTTTGGCCCAATAGGTAAATCGATCATACCGTTTGCAGTCATGCTTTTCTCATTGCTGACATACATGGTCGCAGATCGATGGTTTAAAAAAGGGAACTATAATGTATATAATAACAGCCTGCTGACAATGAAGTACACATCCTTGTTGTTCCTGTATGCAGCAGGCAACTATTTTGTGGAAAGAGAACTCAATAATTCTTTTTTTAATCTCAATCTCGTGGCTGAGGATAAAATTCCGATGGGGTGGCTGTTCTGGATACTGACTGTTGTTATTCCTATAATTTATTTGTTGATAGGGATAAAGAAGAAAGACCGTTCCTTAATATGGCTTGCGATCGTTTTACTGGCAGTGGTTGTATTCACGATACGCTTTTATCATGCAGTACTTTCATTGGAAGCCGCCATGACGGTTGCCGGAGTATTGCTGATAGGCATAGCGTATTTCCTCTTACAATACCTGAAAGAATCAAGGAACGGATTTACATCAAAGGAACTATCAGGTAAGGATAAACAGGAAAAACACAATATCGAAGCTTTGATAATCTCTGAAACATTTTCCCCAGGACAGGCGGGCAACAGGCAGGATTTTGGCGGCGGAGATTTTGGAGGTGGCGGTGCAAGCGGCAATTATTGATACAGGTGCCGGCTTTGCCGTTCAAATAATCTTTTTTGCTTCCCCGTTTTTTTTCTCAATATTTGTGATCTGCAAATTTTACGCAACATGAAATTCTTTGCAGGCTTCTCCCTGTAGAAGCCGACACATCCACTGCTTTCTTTGTGATATGACATATCACGATTTTTATTTTTCACAGATTTCAAGTCAAAGAATTTTATATGCGAACAGAACAATCATCTAATAAGATACCAGGATTTATTTCATTGATAAAGCAATCACTCAATGGTGAGATGCTGGATTATACACAGGGAAGTGTAAGACGTGCTGTGCTGTTGCTTGCCATACCGATGATGCTTGAAATGTCGATGGAGAGTGTGTTTGCTCTCGTAGATATCTATTTTGTAGGGCACCTCGGGAAACATGCAGTTTCAACGGTGGGTTTAACAGAATCAGTTATTACCATCGTTTATTCTCTTGCCATGGGAGTAAGCATGGCTGCGGCGGCAATGGTGGCCCGGAGGGTTGGTGAAAAAAATCCGGACGCAGCGTCAAAAGCTGCCATGCAGTCGATCATTGTTTCACTATTAATAACAATCGGGCTCAGCATACCCGGTGTTTTATATGCACCGGAGATATTAAAGTTGATGGGTGCCGAACCCACAGTGATCGAAACAGGTGCCGGTTATACCAGGATCGTAATGGGCGGAAGCCTCGTTATCATGCTGCTTTTCCTCATTAATGGGATCTTTCGTGGGGCAGGGGATGCCATGATGGCAATGAAAAGCCTGTGGCTTGCCAATTTCTGCAATATCATTTTATGCCCTGTGTTGATACGTGGATTCGGCCCCATACCTGCATTCGGCCTGGAAGGAGCAGCTATGGC
>JAFDXA010000190.1 GCA_018268185.1 Bacteroidota bacterium | reverse complement strand
TGATCGAGAAAAGCAAAACGAATATGGTAACAACTTCTATCAGGATCACGGATGTAAATAGCCAGAATCCCGAACCATCGAGGCTGCCATAATTTGTTTTGGTGGCAACTGCATCAGCAGCGCCTGCAGCTGCATCCTGTGCTCCGGCTGTTAAGGATAACAGGGAGAATCCGGCAACAAAAAGAACTGCCATCATTTTGGATGCTTTGCTTTTTTCGAGTGCCTGGCGGCTGATGGTAACCAATACCTGGCCCATTCCCCAGATCACGAGCGCCAGTACAAGGGCGATTACACCAAGTAGAATTGATAATTCATTTCCCGATGTAGCGGCGGCTTTGGCAGGGGCAGCTTCCTGTGCCTGGGCTGTGATTCCCATCATCAGCACGGGGATGCTCAACAACAACGGAGATATATGCTTTGATAAACGCATGATAAAAATTTTATAAGATGTTAGTTGATTCTTCTTTTTCGGTAAACGGGATATTGGCCAGTTCGCTTGAATGTGTTTTGCTCATTTTTTTAACGTAAGCAAGCAACACAACAAAAAACAGGAAGAATATCACCAGTGAGATCATGGGGTATACCTGCGCATGATCCATTTTTTCTGCATACTGTTTGATGAATTTGAACATGGCTTATTCTGATTTTGGTTTGCTGATATCTGTTCCAAGTCTTTGCAGGTAAGCGATCACTGCAATCACTTCCTTATTCGGAGCAACTTTAATGCTGTCTGAAGCGAGGTTTTTCGCAATGCTGCTGGCCTGTTCCATCAGAACTGAATTTGCTGTTTTATCAAATCCTTTTTCGTAAGGAACACCGAGTGATTGCATGGCCCTGATCTTGGCGCCGGTTTCTGCTGTGTCTATATCCTGTTCTATCAGGAATGCATAAGGCGGCATGATTGAACCCTCGCTGATGGAGCCCGGTTCACGCAGGTGCCTGAAATGCCAGCCATCAGATTTTTTGAGGTTACCGGAACCTTCCCTGGCGAGATCCGGCCCCATACGTTTACTTCCCCACTGGAATGGGTGGTCGTAAACAAATTCACCGGCTTTTGAATATTCTCCGTAACGTTCTGTTTCACTCCTGAACGGACGGATCATTTGCGAGTGGCATACATAACAACCTTCACGCACATAAATATCACGACCCTGCAATTCCAGCGGTGTGTATGGTTTTACACTGCTGATGGTAGGTACATTTGATTTGATCATAAATGTGGGGATCAATTCTATAAGTCCACCGATCAGGATCACCACCAGGCTAAGGATGAGCATCTGTACAGGTTTGCGTTCGATCCAACGGTGCCAGTGTTCGCCGGCGTGTTTGGCTTCGTGTTTTTCAAATGGAGCTGCTTCCGCATCTTCATTGGCAACCAGTTTTCCTGACTTAACGGTTTTAACAAGGTTATAAATCATGAGCAGCACACCTACCAGGAACAAAGCGCCACCCAAAGAACGCATGGCGTAAAATGGCTTCAGGTATGTAACTGTTTCAAGGAAAGAATATTTGAGCTGGCCGCTTTCTGTGAACTGTTTCCACATACTGCTTTGTGTGAAACCTGCCCAGTACATTGGTACAGCATAGAAAACCATACCCAATGTTCCAAGCCAGAAATGGTTATTGGCCAGTTTCTTTGAATATAGATTGGTAGCGAAGATTCGTGGAATCAGCCAGTAAAGGATACCGAAGGTTAACATACCATTCCAGCCGAGTGCCCCAATGTGAACGTGAGCAACGATCCAATCGGTAAAGTGACTGATAGCATTTACATTCTTCAATGAAAGCATCGGACCTTCAAAAGTTGCCATACCGTAAGCAGTAACAGCAACCACCATGAATTTCAGAATAACATCATCACGAACACGATCCCAGGCGCCACGAAGTGTGAGCAACCCGTTGATCATACCTCCCCAGCTTGGGAAGATGAGCATGAATGAGAATACAACACCAAGTGATTGCGCCCAGTTAGGCAATGCTGTGTACAACAGGTGGTGCGGACCAGCCCAGATGTACAGGAATATAAGCGCCCAAAAGTGGATGATAGAAAGCCGGTAAGAGAATACCGGGCGGTTAGCTGCTTTCGGCATGAAGTAATACATCAGTCCGAGGTAAGGTGTAGTAAGGAAGAATGCCACGGCATTGTGACCGTACCACCATTGTACCAATGCATCCTGAACACCGGCATAAAAACTGTAACTCTTGAGCCAGCTGTAAGGCAATTCTCCTGAACGAACCAGGTGCAGCACAGCAACGGTAACAAACGTAGCAATGTAGAACCAGATGGCCACATACAGATGCTTTTCCCTTCTTTTGATGATGGTACCAAACATGTTCCAGCCGAATATTACCCAGATAACTGTTATGGCAATATCAATTGGCCAGATCAACTCGGCGTATTCTGCTCCCTGCGTTAAACCGATCGGTAAGGTTATGGCCGCTGCCACAATGATGAGCTGCCATCCCCAGAAGTGGATATAGCTGAGCGTATCACTGAACATCCTGGCCTTACACAAACGCTGTAAGGAATAGTATACTCCCATGAAGATACCATTACCTACAAAGGCAAAGATCACCGCATTGGTATGCAGTGGCCTGAGTCTTCCGAAGTTGCCATACTGGGTAATGTTTAATGAAGGAAATACAAGCTGCAAGGCTATCCATAGCCCTGCCAGCATACCTACTGCAGCCCATAACATGGTTGCGTAAGCAAAATTCCTTACGATCTTATTGTCATACTGAAATTTTTCTACCTGCATGTCTTTTCTATTGTTTTGGTGATGTTGTTTGGTTGGTTTTGGCGCCGTCATTATCGAACAACATCCTTACAGAAGGAGTGTAATCATCATCATACTGTCCGTTGGATACACTCCACAGAAAGGCAGCCAGAAAACTTCCTGCTACCAGAATACTGATGATGATTAAAATAAATAATGCGCTCAAAGGATAAATTTTACGATCTCAAAACTACCTGCCCGTGAAAAAAGGGACAATGAGTGTAATCAAAAGCGGATATGATTAAGATCAGTTATTTGTTAAATAATGCACTGAAAACCATTATAGTGAGAATTTTTTGCCTACCAGGTTACCGGCTATTGTAACAAACAGCACGATACTGATGCTGCTGGCCGGCATCAGTATGGCCGCTACCATCGGGGATAATGAGGCACTCACAGCAAAGCTTAAACCCACGAAATTGTACAGGATCGACAGGGCGAAACTGGCCGCGATGATCTTCTTACCTGATCTTGCATATTGCATGAACCTATTGAGGTCACTTACCCGGCTTCCATCCAATATGGCATCGCAGGCCGGGGTAAACTGGGTATTGCTGTCGTTCACCGCCACGCCGGTATCTGCCTGCATGAGCGCACCGGCATCGTTCAATCCATCTCCAACCATCAAAACCTTACGGCCTTTCTGCTGAAGCTCCTTGATGTATTCAAGTTTATCAACAGGCAATTGCCTGAACCTGATATTGGTCTGTTCCCCGAATATGTACCGGAGATTGTCCATTTCGGTATCGTTATCTCCCGAAAGCACATGCAGGGTATAACCGTTATTACGGAGGGCATCCATGGTTTTACGGATTCCTTTGCGGTAATGGTTGTTAAAACCGAAATAACCCTTGTATTCGTTGCCTACCTGGATATGCACAGCTGTTGTTTGCGTGCCGTCGGCTGAGGTCATATTGAGAAAAGCGGGGGAGCCGAGTTTTACGTAAATGCCATCAATGGTTGCTTCCACTCCTTTACCACTTGATTCGCTGAAACCATTTAACAGGTAGCCAGATTGTGGTACCGCATCAAGCTGGGCTGCTATGAGCTTACCCAAAGGGTGAGAGGATTGGCCGGCCAGGAGCACGATCATTTCCTTTTCTGATTGTGTTAATGGAATTCCATGATACTGTAAGCGGGAGAGTGCAGGCTCTGTGATGGTTCCTGTTTTGTCGAAAACGATATCATTGGTTTCGGCGAGGCTTTCAATAACGCCGGCGTTCTTCATATACATTTTATTGCGGCCGAAAATTCGGAGCATGTTCCCGTTGGTGAAAGTACCAGAGAGCAGCAAGGAACAGGGGCATGCCACAATGAGCACAGAAGTAAGGGCCGGTAATCAGTTGTTCGGATCTTTAACCCACCAGAACAATACCGCAGCCAAGGCGATACTAAACAAAGCCAGTGTAAAATACCTGCTCCACGGATCCAGGAAAGATTCTTTAACTTTCTTACCCTGCCTGAATACATCGTTGTTCCACAATTCTGTGATATAGCTTTGTGATACTTTTCTTTTTACTTCCAGTTCAATGGCTGTTCCGGTCTGGCGGCCACCTGCATACAGCAGTTGCCCGTTTTGCTTTTCAACCGGTGTGTTTTCGCCATTCACAAAACTGTAGTCGACCCTTGCATCGCCCTTGAGCAATATTGCATCGGCTGGTATCATTTCATTGTTACGGATGATGATGCGGTCTCCTTCTTTCAATTTTGTTACGGGAATATTTTTTTCTTCACGCAGTTGATAGCCCGCTACATTATTGGATGTAACAATAGTAACACCCAGCGGGAAATAGGAGCGATAATCACGATCGAATGATAAGGAATCGTAGGTTTTGCTTTGGAACCATCGGCCTATCAGCATAAAAAATACAATGCCGGTTCCTGAATCAAGGTAACCGGCGCCGGTTCCGGTAAATATCTCGTAGTAGCTACGTCCGAACGTTACGAGTATGGCCAGTACAATAGGAGCGTCGATATTGATCGTTCGCTGACGTAATCCTTTCCAGGCCGATTCAAATATTCCGGCTGAAGCAAAGAACAATACCGGCAACGACAGGCCGAAGTTGAGCCACGTGAAAATTCCTTTCAGGCTTTCTTCAACATGCCCGGAAGAAAGGTATTCGGGGAAGCTCGTCATCATGATATTGGCAAAACAGAAACCCGCAACACCGATACGAAACACCTGTATCCTGTTGAAGCGTGACTTGCGTAATGGCTTATTGTCTTCCGATCTGTCCTGCGCCTGGTCGAGACTGATAGCTGGTTCATACCCGATGAAAGCCAGCAGTTCAACAAGTTTCCTTAAGGATATAACAGTTGGATTGAAAGTTACGAAGATCTCTTTCCGCTGAAAATTTACCCTTGAATGTGTTACACCGGGATCGATCTTGTGAAGGTTTTCCAGCAGGAAAACACAAGAGGAACAGTGCATCTGTGGCAATGAAAAACTGATATTAACCTGCTGCTCACTGTAAAAATGTGAAAGCTGTTTGATAATAGAAGGGTCATCGAGATAAGCAAATCTTTCACCACTGAATTTACCCCTGGCTTTGAGGCCCGGGTTCTTATCAAGGTCGTAGTAACTGCAAAGGTTATTTTCATTCAGCAGCAGGTAAACCTGTTTGCAACCGGTGCAACAGAATGGTTTTTCTTCAACCTGTATGCTGTCGTCGCATACATCGCCACAATGATAACATAGTTGTTTTTTTTTGCCTGAACGAAATTCAACTATTGCAGGAGTTGTTTCTGTAGCTGTCATACGATCATTTATTGTTTTTCAAACCGCCCGGTTTTCTTTTTTATTACGATCTTATACATTACGGCCTTCTGCCGGTTATTATCGTTTACTTTGCCCGAAACCTGGTGTTCATGGGCATGGATCGTGGAACTTGTCATGAGTGGCATTACATGATTGTACAGGTATTCGCGGGCTTTTTCGGCTTCTTTACCTTTCAGTTCTACGAATTTCCCGGTAATGATCACGCTTTGCCAGTTGGCCATGTTGAACATCATTTCAACCTGGAAACTTACTGCCGGGTTCTTTCGCATGATGTTCAGTTTGGTTCCTTCATTGGTTTGCCCGTAAATATCTTTTCCATTGAATACATAGGTTACCGGCACGATATAAGGTTGCTTACCATCTGTACAGGCCAAACGCCCAATGCACTGGCTAAGCAGTACGTTGTTCATTTGTGTTTCATTGAGTTCTCCGAGCATTTGATTTTACTGTTTTATAAGGGGTTTAGTATTGTCCATCTTCAAGGTACCTGTCGCCCGGTACGGAATGCACTTCGGGCTGGGAGGCTTCTTTGCCTTTTTCGTTTTGTTCACCAAGGGTGAGCGAATCGGTACGTGTTGTTTCGATCCACACATTTTTCTGCTTGCGGAATACCTGTACGGGAAGTCCGAATTGTTCCTGGAAATTATGTTCCAGTGCAGCAACGGTATCATCAGCACTTATATGAATAAATCCTTCCTTCAGTGCACCGGTAATGTTGCCAAGCATTACATTGTCGTGTACCCGGTTCAACTCGGGAGTTGCTTCGCCGGCTTCGTGTGGCTTGTTGAAAAACTCAATGCGGAGAAATGGGAATTTACGGTTGAAAGCATCTTTAAGGGTGCCTGTATGTGTACCGTATGTTATCTCGAATTTCATGTTGAATGATTTTAACGTTGCCAAAAATATCCAGGGGAAACCGTTGTGGTTATGACAACACTCCCGAATGGATATGATTAAAATCACCCGGAACTGTAATTGCACTCATTCGCAGCACTGAACCGTTATGATATTTTTGGTAAAAACAACCAG
>JAFDXA010000018.1 GCA_018268185.1 Bacteroidota bacterium | reverse complement strand
TGAAGGCGGTGGAGGAGAGGACGAGGAAGAAGATGAGGACGAAGGCGAAGGTGCGAGCAGTGG
The DNA here is from genome assembly GCA_018268185.1 of Bacteroidota bacterium. Lineage (GTDB taxonomy): Bacteria > Bacteroidota > Bacteroidia > Chitinophagales > Chitinophagaceae > Ferruginibacter. The sequence continues at coordinate 14,465 of JAFDXA010000018.1, read as the reverse complement.
TGCTGGCAGTGCGGCCGGAAGCCCGGAAGCCTCGGCCGATGAGGATGAAGACGATGAGGAGTAATCCTTAGTAGGTATCAGAGTTTTTAAAAAGTGCAAATAAAATTCTGGAGATACTCAATCTCCAGAATTTTTTTATGACACCAAAAAAGAAAAGCATAATACAAAGTAAAGAGAGAACTACCGATAGTTTTTAAGCACATGCAAGGTAAGAAAATTTCTTACGCATAAGAAAGATAGGTGTCTGAAAATTCCTGAAAATCAGCATCTGGCAAAAGCATGATGAAATGTGAAATTGGTTTTGGATTAGCTGGTAATTCTCTCGTAATAAATGCTTCAACTCAATGAAGGGCTTGCACATTTTGACAGAAGAGTCACGAAATAAAATAGCTCATGCTGGTAAGCTGGGATATAGCTTTCGTCGTCATCTGCACGAGAGGCTTATTGAAGCTTTCTTGTTCTTATCTGCGATATTATCAATAGCGATTATGCTTGCGATTATTGTGATGCTCATTAAAGAATCATTTGTTTTTTTTCAGCATGTATCGATATGGGAATTTATTACCGATACTCAATGGACACCTCTATTCGATGATGCGCACTATGGAATAATGCCACTAGTGTCAGGGACGATAGTCAGCTCATTTATTGCACTACTGGTTGCTCTTCCAATGGGAACCATCATCGCAATTTATCTTTCCGAATTTGCACCTTTTACTGTGCGGGAAATGGCGAAGCCCTTTTTGGAGTTATTGGGGGGCGTACCAACCGTTGTGTATGGTTATTTTGCATTATTATTTGTCACACCGATACTGCAAACCATTTTTCCTGAATTACCCGGTTTTAATTTGCTATCAGCTGGATTGGTCATGGGGATTATGATAATTCCTTATGTCAGTTCGATGACTGAAGATGCGATGCGTGCTGTCCCTATGAATTTGCGTGAAGGCTCATATGCTATGGGAGCAACGCGTTTTCAAACAGCTATCCGTGTCATTATGCCGGCTGCATTCTCTGGAATTGCTGCGGCTTATATTCTTGGGATATCGCGAGCAGTTGGAGAAACAATGGTGGTGGCAATTGCAGCTGGCATGCAGCCCAATTTAACTTGGAATCCGATGGAACCGGCGGCGACTATCACGGCTTATATCGTCCAAGTCAGCTTAGGAGACTTGCCGCATGGTAGCATCGGCTATCAAACAATTTTTGCTGCGGGCCTGACCTTGTTGTTGATAACGTTAACATTCAATATTATCGGTCACGTATTGCGCAAACGATACAGGGAAATCTATTAAAGATCACAAATAATAAATGCGGCTATGAAAATATTTTTACCGGTATTTTGTGATGAAAAGAGTAAATGATCTAGAAGAAATCAGAAGAATTATTGGATTGCATAAAAGATGGGATCTGATTTTCATGATTACTGGGATTATTGCGCTTATGATAGCAGTGCTTACCTTTATGGCTTTGTTTGCACATATGCTTGTGGATGGAATGCCAAGGCTATCATGGGATTTCTTTACATCGTTTCCATCGCGGCGCCCTGAATCGGCAGGAATTTTATCAGCTTGGGTTGGAACAACCTTGGTAATGCTTGTAACTGCAATTGCAGCGGTGCCATTGGGAATAGGATCGGGTGTGTATTTAGAAGAATATGCATCGAAAAACCTGTTAACGGAAATTATTGAAATCAATGTCACCAATTTAGCAGGTGTCCCTTCTATTATTTATGGCTTGCTCGCATTAGGCTTGTTTGTTTATCAGCTTGGTTTCGGGCAAAGTATATTAGCAGCAGGACTAGCTTTAGCGCTCTTAATCTTGCCGGTGGTCATTGTCGCTACACGTGAAGCGATAAGATCGATCCCCGTTGCTATACGAGAAGGTGCCTATGCACTCGGTGCAACCAAATGGCAAACGGTTTCAGATCATCTATTGCCGTATTCATCAGCTGGGATTCTGACTGGAATTATTATCGGTTTGGCTAGAGCTATCGGTGAGACAGCACCGATTATTACGATAGGAGCATTAACATTTATTGCTTTTTTACCGCCTTCTCCGGTGAAAAGTGAATTTCCCTATATATCCTTTGAGTGGTTAACAGCACCATTCACAGTGATGCCAATCCAAATGTTTAATTGGGTATCGCGTCCAGAGGAAGCATTCCAATTGAATGCAGCAGCAGCAGGATTAGTATTGGTGGTAATGACACTCGCGATGAATGGATTGGCAATTTATTTACGTTATCGTATGCGAAAAAATATTAAGTGGTAAAAGAATTTATGCAGATTGATTCAGAAAAAACGCTAGAACCGGTCCAGTATAAATCGGAGGTTAAGAACCTCAGTTTTTATTATGGTGGATTTAATGCATTAAAAAAGATCAATATGGTCTTGCATGATAAAAAAATTACCGCTTTGATTGGACCGTCAGGTTGTGGAAAATCAACATTCTTGCGTTGTTTTAATCGCATGCACGATTTGTATCCCGGTAATCGTTATGAAGGTGAGATTATTCTTCATCCAGATGATGTCAACATTCTGGCCTCTAATGTTGATCCGATTGAAGTGCGAATGCGAATAAGCATGGTTTTTCAAAAGCCTAACCCATTCCCTAAATCCATTTATGAGAATGTCGCATACGGACTCCGAGTGCGAGGGATTAGGCAGCGCGCGATCCTGGATGAGAAAGTTGAATTTGCTTTACGAAATTCGGCGCTGTGGGATGAAGTAAAGGATCGCTTGCATGACTTGGCTTTCAATCTTTCTGGTGGGCAACAGCAACGATTATGTATAGCGCGAGCTTTGGCCACAGATCCTGAAATCCTGCTGTTTGATGAACCAACTTCTGCGCTTGATCCGATAGCGACAGCAAGTATTGAAGAATTGATAACTGATTTAAAAAATAAGGTCACTATTCTGATAGTTACCCATAATATGCAACAAGCTGCGCGAGTATCTGATTACACTGCTTACATGTATTTGGGGGAATTGATCGAGTTTGATGTAACGGATACGATTTTTATCAAGCCGAAAAATAAACAAACTGAAGATTATATTACGGGCAGGTTCGGTTGATTTATTTAGGCATTAATGAAGTGCACAACTCTAAATACAATGTGCGCAAGATGTTGTGGTTAAAGAAAACATGTCATGTGTACTATAAGTGGTAGAGTCCCAGTAAAGCTCCAGGCGCTAAGAATAATGAATCGCAATTGACTTGGTAGAGAATCAAATGTAGCATCTTACCCTTTTAAGAAACTGAGGTAAGAAGTAAAAATGCGTGGAAAGATGGTTGCTGGTAACTGGAAAATGCATGGTAGCTTGGTCGAGAATAAGCAACTGCTTGATGCAGTTATAGCAGATTTAGATGGATTAAATGAAGCGCATTTCGTGGTTTGTGCCCCTTATCCTTACTTATCTTCGGTACAAAATGCCTTACAAAGCACAAATATTTCCTGGGGGGCGCAGAATGTTAGTCAATTCGAAGAAGGCGCCTATACAGGCGAAGTCTCAACGGCGATGCTGAAAGATTTCGGTTGTCGTTACGTCATTGTCGGTCATTCGGAAAGAAGAGCATTGTTTGGTGAAAATAATTTCATTGTTGCCGAGAAATACCAGGCAGCGCAGCGTGCTGGAATAATACCTATCTTATGCGTGGGCGAAACACTTGAGCAGCGTGAGGCGGAAATAACCGAACAGGTTATTGAAAAGCAATTGGCAGCAATTATCGAGTTAACTGGCGTTGAGTCTTTGAGTAAATCAGTGATTGCTTATGAACCGGTCTGGGCTATCGGTACTGGCAAAACGGCTTCGCCTCAGCAAGCACAGGATGTGCATGCGTTTATTAGATCGGGTATAGCGAAGAAGAATGCCGCCATTGCCGAAGAATTGATTATTCTTTATGGTGGCAGCGTAAAGGCGAACAATGCATCTGATTTGTTTGCAATGCCGGATATTGATGGCGGCCTAATAGGTGGAGCATCACTTGTTGCCAGCGAATTTGTATCGATTTGTCGCGCTGTTCATCATTAATTCAAGGGGGGCATCACGTTGGAAATTTTAGTTTGGGCGGCGCATGTTTTGCTGGCGATAGTCTTAGTAGTTTTGGTATTATTGCAACATGGCAAAGGTGCTGATATGGGAGCTGCGTTTGGTAGCGGGTCAGCAGGTAGTTTGTTTGGTGCGAGCGGATCAGCAACTTTTTTGAGCCGCGCTACTGGTTTTGTTGCTGCATTGTTTTTTATTACGAGCATGAGTTTAACCTATCTCTCAACCAATAAAACAAGCAGTGCAAGCGCAATGAGCTTGATGGATCAAATTGAAGAATCCGAGAATGCGGCTGCAATCGAAAGTGAGAAAAAATCTGCTAAGGATCGCAATCAGAGCGCCCCTGAAATTGAAGGTAATTCAAAGGTCGACCAAATACCCGATTAGCAATCTACAGTTCTTTCTTTAATATGGCAGCCTATTGGTTTTAAAAAAATTGTTTTGCTGCCGACGTGGTGGAATTGGTAGACACGCCGTCTTGAGGGGGCGGTGGCGAAAGCTGTGCGAGTTCGAGTCTCGCCGTCGGCACCATATAAAATTGCATCCGTAAGATTTTTTTATTAATAATATTTCTGTTAAATTGAGTTATTTAATTTTACAAAATGCTTGAAAATTATTTTCCAATTTTGCTGTTTCTTATCGTGGGCTTCTTGGTTGGTGTTGTCCCAATGTTATGTGGGTGGCTTTTAGCACCGAATCGTCCGGATAGCGAGAAACTTTCGCCTTATGAGTGCGGATTTGAGGCTTTTGAGGATGCGCGAATGAAATTTGATGTGCGTTATTACTTGGTTGCAATTTTGTTTATTTTGTTTGATCTGGAAATTGCTTTCTTATTTCCTTGGGCGATCGTCCTTGATGAAATCGGCATATTTGGATTTATTGCTATGATGTCATTCCTGAGCATCCTTGTCGTAGGTTTTATCTATGAATGGATGAAAGGCGCATTAGAGTGGGATTGATGCTATGAGTATTGAAGGAACGCTTGAAAAAGGTTTTGTTACCACCAGTTTGGATTCAATCATCAATTGGGGACGAACGGGTTCAATGTGGCCTATGACTTTTGGTTTGGCGTGCTGTGCGGTCGAAATGATGGAAACCGGTGCGTCGCGTTATGATCTTGATCGCTTTGGCATCGTGTTTAGGCCAAGTCCACGGCAATCGGATGTGATGATTGTGGCTGGGACGCTTTGCAATAAGATGGCGCCAGCTTTACGTAAAGTATACGATCAAATGGCTGAACCTCGTTGGGTGATATCCATGGGATCCTGTGCAAATGGTGGCGGCTATTATCATTATTCTTACTCCGTAGTAAGAGGATGCGATCGTATTGTGCCAGTTGATATTTATGTGCCTGGTTGTCCGCCAACGGCGGAAGCTTTACTGTACGGCATTATTCAACTGCAAAATAAAATAAATCGTACTAATACTATTGCTCGATAATTTTTTTATGTCTTCTACGCAACTGGAAAATCTTGCAGAAATCCTGAGAAATATATTCAGGGACAAACTGGCTGATTTACAAGTTCAACATGGCGAAATAACAATTGGAGTGCGAGCGGACGATGTTGTCGCTGTGAGCAAAATTTTGCGAGATAATTCTCAATTAAGATTCGACACACTAATTGATTTATGCGGGATCGACTATTTAACTTATGGTGAAGACCTAGCAGCAAAGCAAAATTTGCGCAACATGCGTTTTGCTGTAATTTACCATTTGTTATCGGTGGAATTAAATCAAAGAGTGCGAATGCGCGTATTAGCAGAAAGTGATGAATTTCCGGTTGTGGACTCAGTTACCGAAATTTGGTCAGTTGCCAACTGGTTTGAACGTGAAGCTTTTGATCTCTATGGAATAGTTTTTACTGGTCATCCCGATTTGCGTCGTATTTTGACAGACTATGGTTTTATTGGAAATCCGTTCCGTAAAGATTTTCCGCTTACAGGTCATGTTGAAATGCGTTATGACGCAGAGCAGAAGCGAGTAATTTATCAACCGGTTACTATCGAACCACGAGAAATCACACCGCTTGTGATTCGTGAAGAACACTATGGAGATTGCGAATCCTAGCAATTGCTGAATTTTTCCATGAATTATATTTATAAGATATCTTGAAGTAGCTTATGGCCGAGATACGTAATTACACCATGAATTTTGGGCCGCAACATCCGGCAGCTCACGGCGTGTTGAGACTTGTTTTGGAATTGGACGGAGAAGTTGTTAAACGTGCCGATCCGCATATCGGATTGCTGCATCGAGCTACTGAAAAATTGGCAGAAAATAAAACATATCTGCAATCAGTTCCTTATATGGATCGATTGGATTATGTTTCTATGATGGTCAATGAGCATGCTTATGTGATGGCTATTGAGAAGCTGTTACAAATTGAAGTCCCCATAAGAGCACAATATATACGCGTAATGTTTGATGAGATTACCCGTATATTGAATCACTTGCTATGGATCGGTGCACATGCTTTGGATGTGGGTGCCATGACAATGTTTTTGTATGCTTTCCGTGAAAGAGAAGATCTAATGGATTGCTATGAAGCAGTCTCAGGCGCCAGAATGCACGCTGCTTATTATCGGCCTGGCGGTGTTTATCGTGATTTGCCTGATACCATGCCCAAATATCAAGCATCCAGGATTCATAGTGAAAAGCAAACACGCATTCGGAATGCTAACAGAGAAGGCTCATTATTAGATTTTATAGAAGATTTTACCAATCGTTTTCCAACTTACGTTGATGAATACGAAACCTTGCTCACCGATAATAGAATTTGGAAACAGCGCTTAGTTGATATCGGTGTCGTTTCTCCAGAACGAGCTAAAGCATTGGGTTTTACCGGTCCTATGTTGCGCGGTTCGGGTGTCGAGTGGGATCTTAGAAAAAAACAACCATATGAGGTTTATGATCGTCTTGATTTTGATATACCGGTAGGTGTTAATGGCGATTGTTATGATCGTTACTTGGTGCGTATGGAAGAATTTCGTCAATCAAATCGAATCATTAAACAGTGCGTCGATTGGTTACGCCAGAATCCTGGACCGGTAATCACAGATAATCATAAGGTTGCGCCGCCTTCGCGCATCAATATGAAGCAAAACATGGAAGAAATGATTCATCATTTCAAATTATTCACGGAAGGATTTCATGTGCCACCGGGTGAGGCTTATGTTGCAGTTGAGCATCCAAAAGGTGAATTTGGTATTTATTTAGTATCGAATGGCGCCAACAAACCCTACCGCTTAAAAATCCGCGCCCCTGGATTCGCACATCTGGCCGCTTTGGATGAAATGTCTACCGGGCATATGATTTCTGATGTAGTGGCAATCATCGGCACACAAGACATTGTATTTGGTGAGATAGATAGATAACGATGTTAAGCACTGAATCTCTAAAAAAAATAGATCGAGAAATCGCGAAATATCCGGTAGATCAAAAGCAATCAGCCGTAATGTCAGCACTTGCGATTGCACAAGAAGAAAAAGGATGGCTCGCGAATGAGACTATGAATTTCGTTGCCGAATATTTAGGTATGCCGCCCATTGCGGTCTATGAAGTGGCGACGTTTTACAATATGTATAACCTTGAGCCCATAGGCAAATATAAAATTACGGTTTGCACCAATTTGCCTTGCGCATTATCGGGTAGTAATGATACAGCTGCTTATTTGAAGCAGAAATTGGGTATTGGATTCAATCAAACGACGCCGGATGGGAAATTTACCCTTAAAGAAGGTGAATGTTTTGGTGCTTGTGGTGATGCGCCAGTATTATTGGTCAATAACAAACGTATGTGCAGTTTTATGTCTAACGAAATGATCGATAAATTACTGAAGGAACTGAGCGAATGAATCAGTATCCGCAAACATTGATGAATGGAGTAAATCCTTCCGATTCTGAGAATTGGCGACTTAAAAGCTACGAAAAGCGTGAAGGCTATGCAGCGCTTAGAAAAATACTGGCGAAAAAAATTTCTCCTGAAGAAGTAATTGAAGAGGTAAAGAAATCTGCATTGCGCGGACGAGGCGGTGCCGGTTTCCCAACAGGATTAAAATGGAGCTTCATGCCAAAAGGGTATGAGGGAGACAAATATATCGTTTGTAATTCAGATGAAGGAGAGCCTGGTACTTTCAAAGATCGCGACATTTTGCGATTTAATCCACATCTTCTTATTGAAGGAATGATAATAGCTGGTTACGCGATGGGGGTTAAGGCAGGTTACAACTATATTCACGGCGAAATTTGGGAAACCTATGAGCGTATGGAAGAAGCTGTTGAGGAAGCACGGGCTGCCGGTTATTTGGGTAACAATATTTTAGGCTCTTCGTTTAGCTTCCAGCTCTATAATCATCATGGCTACGGTGCTTACATTTGCGGTGAGGAAACTGCTTTATTGGAATCCATAGAGGGTAAAAAAGGTCAGCCACGTTTTAAACCTCCATTTCCAGCCAATTATGGCCTTTATGGAAAACCGACGACTATCAATAATACTGAAACATTTGCATCTGTTCCTTGGATTGTTCGAAACGGTGGGGAGAAATATCTTCAACTCGGTAAACCGAATAATGGCGGAACAAAAATTTTCTCGGTTTCAGGTCATGTGAATAAACCAGGTAACTATGAAATACCATTGGGAACACCTTTTGCCGAATTACTCGAATTAGCCGGAGGTATGCGCGGTGGGCGAAAGTTAAAGGCATGCATACCGGGCGGATCTTCCATGCCGGTATTGCCGGGTGATGTTATGATGAAAACGGACATGGATTATGATTCGATTGCCAAAGCCGGATCTATGTTAGGTTCTGGAGCTGTCATCATCATGGATGATACGACATGCATGGTTAGAGCGCTTGAACGTCTGTCCTATTTTTATTTTGAAGAATCTTGCGGACAATGTACACCTTGTAGAGAAGGAACGGGATGGCTTTATCGTATTGTCAATCGCATAGAGCATGGTAAAGGCCGGTCAGAAGATCTGAATCTGCTGGATAATATTGCGGATAACATACAAGGACGGACGATATGTGCGCTAGGTGATGCTGCTGCAATGCCTGTGCGAGCGATGATTCAACATTTCCGAGACGAGTTTGTCTACCATATAGAGCATAAGAGATGCATGGTTTGATTATTCCGGTATCGAATAATTAAGACGCGTCAATTTTACAATTTGAGATTAATCCAAGAATTTTAGCCGATGGTCAATATAGAAATCGACGGTAAGCAAGTAACAGTGCCTAAAGGAAGCACCATTATGGATGGCGCCAAGCAGATTGGCGTGTATATTCCGCATTTTTGCTATCACAAGAAATTATCCATTGCTGCCAATTGTCGTATGTGTCTTGTGCAAGTTGAGAAAGCACCTAAACCACTGCCGGCATGTGCAACACCTGTTATGGATGGAATGAAGGTATATACACATTCACAACAGGCGATTACAGCACAAAAAGGCGTGATGGAATTTCTGCTGATCAATCATCCCTTGGATTGTCCAATTTGTGATCAAGGCGGCGAGTGTCAACTGCAAGATTTAGCGGTAGGTTATGGGGCGAGCGGTTCGCGCTACACAGAGGCGAAGCGCGTAGTCGTTAATAAGAATTTGGGGCCATTAATCTCGACAGATATGACACGGTGTATTCATTGCACACGCTGTGTTCGCTTTGGTCAAGAAATTGCTGGAATTATGGAGCTTGGAATGGCAGGACGCGGAGAGCATTCCGAAATTCTTGCTTTTGTCGGCAAGACTGTTGATTCTGAGTTATCTGGCAACGTCATTGATCTTTGTCCTGTTGGCGCGTTGGTTAGTAAACCTTTCCGCTATTCCGCACGTACTTGGGAATTATCGCGCAGAAAATCAATAAGTCCACACTGCGGATTGGGTTCAAATCTGGTTGTACAAGTCAAACAGAATCGTGTCATGCGAGTACTTCCTCGAGATAATGAAGCAATCAATGAATGCTGGTTGTCGGACAAAGATCGATTTTCCTATGAAGGCTTGAATTCGGAAGATAGATTGACAAATCCCATGATCAAGCGTGATGGTCAATGGTTTGAATGCAGCTGGCAAGAAGCATTGGAATTTACGGTTAATTCCTTACAAATCATCAAACAAAAACATGGCGCCAGAAGCATAGGAGCATTAGGATCTCCGCACAGCACAACCGAAGAACTTTATTTATTGCAGAAGTTAATGCGTGCTATGGGTAGCGGCAACATTGACCATCGCTTACGTCAATCCGATTTTCGTGCTGATAAGAAAATGCTGGGTGTGCCGTGGCTCGGTACCAGTATTGCAGATATATCACAATTAAAGTCAGTGTTAATTATCGGTAGCACGCTACGTAAAGATCATCCGTTGATCGCGCAACGTTTACGTCAGGCTGTCAAGAGCAACGGTATGCAGTTAAATTTAGTCAATCCAATAGACGACGATTTGCTGGTCAAGATTGCGAATAAAGCAATAGTTTCTCCAGCTGCAATAATGAGAGTTCTGGCGGAAATTCTGAAAGCATCAGCAGAGATTAAGGGGACAGGATTATCCGATGAGTTGAAACAGTACATTGAATCGTTAAGCGTTTCAAGTACAGCCAACGCATTCGCGATTGCTTCAAGTTTGATAGAAAATGCTCCGGCGGCGATTTATCTGGGTAATCTAGCGCAGCATCATCCTGATTATTCCATGATCAACTTGCTTTCTGGTTTGATTGCACAAATTACAGGTGCAAGCTTCGGTGTGTTGGGGGAAGCAGCTAATAGCGTTGGTGCTTATTTGGCAGGTGCAGTGCCTGAAATCAATTCTGAGTATGTTGCAGCAAACTTGAGTTATACAGAATCCGGATTAAACGCTGCGCAAATGTTAGGGTTAAACAATGATTCCGCGGATAATAAATGTCAAGCGTTTATTTTAATGAATGTGGAACCGGAATTTGATACCTATAATTCTCAATTAGCGCTCAAAGCAATTAAAGCGAGTGAATTTGTTGTATCGCTCAGTTCTTTTCGTGGAAATGCCAAAGAATATGCTGATGTGTTGTTGCCAATAGCGCCATTTACCGAAACATCAGGAACTTTTGTTAATACTGAAGGCAGAGTACAAAGTTTTAATGGTGTAGTATCACCATTAGGTGAGACCCGGCCTGCTTGGAAAGTGTTGCGTGTTTTGGCTAATTTGCTGGAATTGGAGAAATTTGACTACGAAAATACTGAACAGATTCGTGATGAGATTCTTCCTAATGGTTTTGAGATTAATCAGTATCTGAATAATAAATTGAAGAGTGGTGATGTTGCGAATATAGTGATTGAAGATCGTAGTATTATACAGCGTATTGGTGAAATACCGATTTATCAAGCCGATCCGATTGTGCGACGCGCTGAGTCATTGCAAGCAACACATGATGCAGAACCCCCTAAGGCTTGGATGGCGCCAAAGTTGCTGGTAGAACTTGGAATTGTTGCTGGTGATCAAGTGAAAGTAAAACAGGGAAATGGGAGTGTGCAGCTTGAAGCAGCTAGCGATGATAAATTACCAGTGGATTGTGTACGAATTTTCGGAGCTCATTCTAAAACCGCGCCACTAGGTGCTTTGTTCGGCGAAATTGTCTTGGAAAAACTGTGATGGCGATGGTTGGAGTGTATTAATGGAGAATATTCAACAATATTTCGTGGAAATATTCGGAACAGAATGGGGCTCCATGCTGTTTTCATTAGCGACCAATATGACATTTATTTTTGCTATTGTTATTCCATTGCTATTAGGTGTCGCATATTTGACCTTTGCAGAACGCAAAATAATAGCTTATATGCAGATTCGTGTCGGCCCCAATAGAGTTACTTTCTTTGGAATACCGTGGTTGCGTGGCTGGGGACAGCCAATTGCTGATGCAGTTAAAGCAATCATGAAGGAGATTGTTATTCCAACGGGAGCGAACAAATTACTTTTTTTATTGGCTCCAGTTTTGACTATTATGCCGGCGCTGGCTGCTTGGGCGGTAATTCCGTTTTCACCGGAATTAGTTCTGGCCGATATTAATGCCGGATTGCTTTATATTTTAGCGATGACGTCAATGGGTATATACGGCATTATTATTGCGGGCTGGGCATCAAACTCAAAGTATGCATTTTTAGGAGCGATGCGCTCAGCTGCGCAGGTAGTGTCGTATGAGTTGGCAATGGGCTTTGCTTTAGTATGTGTTTTGATGATGTCACAAAGTCTAAACCTGGGTGATATTGTGAACGGGCAACAAGGCGGCAGTTTTTTGAATTGGTATTTAATACCATTATTCCCAATGTTTCTGGTTTATTTGATTTCAGGCGTCGCAGAAACCAATCGTGCACCCTTTGATGTAGCGGAAGGCGAGTCTGAAATTGTTGCAGGATTTCATGTGGATTATTCAGGCATGGCATTTACAGTATTTTTCCTGGCTGAATATTCCAATATGATATTGGTTGCAACTTTGACCTCCATTATGTTTTTAGGTGGATGGTTACCGCCAGTCGATATGGCACCATTTAATCTGATACCGGGTATAGTATGGTTACTATTCAAGATTGCATTCATTCTATTCTTTTTTCTTTGGTTTCGTGCGACCTTTCCGCGTTATCGCTATGATCAAATTATGCGATTGGGTTGGAAAATATTTATCCCGATAACGCTTGTATGGATTGTTTTATTGGGTTCAATAATGCAACTACCTGAATCGATTCGGAATACATTTCCGTTGAATGTCTGGTTTTAAAATTGAGAAATAAAATGGATCGTATCAAAAAGTTTTTCAGTACTTTTTTGCTGTTTGAACTGCTGAAAGGAATGGCAGTTACTGGTCGATATTTATTCAAACCAAAGATCACTGTACATTTTCCTGAGGAAAAGACGCCTCAGTCTCCGCGATTTCGCGGTCTTCATGCATTACGTCGCTATCCGAATGGAGAAGAGCGTTGTATTGCATGTAAATTATGTGAAGCCGTTTGTCCAGCGATGGCAATTACCATCGATTCAGAGCAGCGTGCTGATGGTACACGTCGAACTACCCGTTATGATATTGATTTGAGTAAGTGCATCTTCTGCGGTTTTTGTGAAGAATCGTGTCCGGTTGATTCGATTGTTGAGACTCGTATATTAGAGTATCACGGAGAAAAACGAGGTGATCTTATCTATACCAAAGAAATGCTATTGGCTATAGGTGATCGTTACGAGGAACAGATTGCCAAAGATCGAGAAGCTGATGCACGTTATCGCTGAATCCTGCCGGTAGATAAAAATGAGTTTTCAAGATATTTTGTTTTATATTTTCTCAGCTATTTTGGTTGCATCAGCTCTGGGAGTAATTACTGTGCGTAATCCAGTAAATTCAGCCCTACTGCTGGTTTTGGCATTTGTCACGTGTGCGGGATTATGGCTGCTGCTTGAAGCTGAGTTTTTGGCAATCGCTCTAGTATTAGTATACGTTGGTGCAGTCATGGTATTGTTTCTATTCGTAGTAATGATGCTCGATATCAATCTGGATAGATTACGTGAAGGATTCTGGAAATGGTTTCCATTCGGTGCGGCAGTCGCATTAATTATGGTTGCGGAAATGTCAATGGTATTGATGGGAAAATATTTCGGATTAGAAGAAATGCCTGCACCCAAATCACAAGATACTGATTATAGTAACACTAGGGAGTTGGGACGGTTAATATATACCGAATATGTTTATGCATTCGAACTAGCCGCTGTACTCTTATTAGTTGCGATGGTAGCAGCAATAGCATTGACTTTACGTCATAGAGAAGATAAGAAATCTCCAAACCCATCTAAACAAGTTAAAGTGCGAAAAGAAGATCGATTGCGAATAATTGCAATGTCTGCGGAAAAGAAAGAATAGCGAAATCATGGAATAGATTTCTGGCATTTTTATAAAATATAAAAAGAGGTAGTTAACCTTGGTATCGTTATCTCATTATCTTGTTCTTGGGGCCATTTTATTTGCAATTGGACTGGTTGGCATTTTTCTCAATAGAAAAAATGTCATTATTCTGCTGATGTCGATTGAATTAATGTTGTTAGCTGTGAATATGAATTTTGTTGCATTTTCTCATTATTTGCAGGATATATCGGGACAGATCTTCGTGTTTTTCATTTTGACAGTTGCTGCCGCAGAATCGGCGATAGGCTTGGCAATTTTGGTAGTGCTGTTCCGTAATATGCGTACGATTAACGTCGATGATTTGGATCAACTCAAGGGTTAGTACGCATTAATCAAATAATTTTAAGCACCTTAAGCACTTATCATTCATAAAGAATTTCTGATTGAAATGCAAACACTTTACTTATTGGTTCCACTTGCTCCGCTGCTTGGCGCACTCATCGCTGGATTATTTGGACGTTTTATTGGACCCGTGTGGAGTCATAGGATAACTATCGCATTGGTTTTTGTT
>JAFDXA010000189.1 GCA_018268185.1 Bacteroidota bacterium | reverse complement strand
GACAGCCTGGTAGTAAGCAATGATTTGTGATTGTTGTGCCCTGATGAAATTCATAGATGCCTTGTCAACATCAGCCTGGTTAAGTGTTCCCTGGTTGAATTTAAAATTGGTAAGCTGTAAAACAGAATCAGCAATGCCGGCAGTTTGATCTGAAAGGCGGGCGGCTTCCTGCATGAGCAGGCAGGAATAGTATTGTACTGCGATCTGCTGGTACACATTTTTTCGGGCAGAGGCAAATGAATCCCTGCTCATTTCTTCCGATTGTTTTGCAATGCGGATGGCAATCCAGTTTTGCACATTCACCAACGGAACCTGAGCGGTTATGTTACCGGAGTAAACATATTTCTGACCGAATTGAAGCGAACGGTAAGTGCCGGGCTGGCCCCCAAACATTTCTGCCGGGATGAGGGTTGTTTGCAGGGAAAGATTATCTGTGAAGGCGCCGTTGCCATTTACCTGTGGAAGCAGGCTGCTGTAAGATTGCTGTTTTGCATAACCTGATTTAGTAAGATCCTGTTTAGCGATCCGGATATTTATGTTGTGCTGATCGGCATATTTCCATATCTCATCCAGTGAAGAGAATACAAGTTGTGCATTGCAGGTGTGGGTTACTATGAATATGCTGAGCAGTAGTGCAATACTTTTCATTGGCTGGTTATTTTTGTTGTATCATTTCAGTGATCCAGACCGGGATCAATTTTTTTCTTTCGAGCATCATATTGTTGAACTGCTCCTGGTTCATGCCGGTGCGGTTGCGTATCATCGGGTTTGCAATGAAAGGGAATATGATCATCGATACCATGTTCATGATGATGTGGAAGGGGTTCAGTGCAGCAGTCTTCTTTATATCTTTCAATTCAAGCCATTGCTGAACGAATATGCTGTTTTTAAAATCAGCACGTTTGTCCAGCGCTGCGAATAATTTTTTGGGGTTGTCTTTCACTTCAGCCAGCAGAAAAATGGGGATTTCGGGGTTCTGGATCAGTTTGTCTATGTAGTGGGCGGCCAGCAGTTCTATTTTTTGATAGAAGGATGTATCCCTGTTGTTGAGAATTGCCAGCACACTGTGAGAGAATTCCCGGATATTTTCCAGCATGATGATATCAAACAGGTTTTCCTTGCTTTTAAAATAATAATTAAGCAGGGCAAGGTTTACGCCTGAAGCTTCTGCAATGTCACGTGTGCGTGTGGCTGCATATCCTTTTTGAGTAAAAACCCTCCGGGCTGCGTCTTTGATCTTTTCCTCTGTAGACTTATCCTTGTTCATCCCCGCAAAGGTAGTGTTAAAAATTTGATTTAATCAAATGATTAAATATTTTTTTAGCAGCAGTCTCAACGGAATTTTGAGGTTGGAAATTGTTATGTTTAGGGTATGAAATCAAAGCGGAATACTTACTTTTTTATTGGAACGGCGCTGATTGTTTTCAACATTGTGACAGACATCCTGAATATGAAGGAATATAAAAAAGGGGATATGGGTTATAACATCGGGTACTTTATAGGCTCCCATCTATTGCTCATTATCGGCCTTTTTTTATACAGAAGCGCTTATAAACTGAACAGGAAGTTAAAAAGCGAGGGGGGTGATTCAGTTAACAATGATATAGAAAGGATCGGGAATAATTAATGATAGCGTGAATGTGGAGGATCAGAAATGACCTTTAACTTTTAACAGCCTGCATTTTTTGTTGAATATGTGTTTGGAGATTTCATTTCGCCTGGGCCAGATAAACAGGATGAAAGGATCAGTAGTATGAGCAGGCTTTTTACCATTTGTTGGTTCAAAATGAATGTATTTTAAAGGAACACAATTTTGAGCGCACTGCAAAGGCAAGCGACATAAAAAAATGCTAAGGTTACCTGCAGGATGCACTCGGAACAGGGCATTGCGTTTGCGAATGGATCCAGCCCTGGAGTTTTGAGTTCTTTTTCAGTTCCCTGATGTAAAGCCAGTTTTGCGTACAGTTGAATATTTCGAAATAATTCACCCCTTTGCCGGGCACTTTGTTTTTTACTTTGGCTGTATAGCTGGCTTCATAAAAAAGCGGTAAGGTAGTACTGTCTTTCTTAAGATAAGTTGCCAGGTATTTTCCTTTTTTTATCCATCCCTGGTAAGCAATACCGGAAACTGTATATTTCATTTTTATGAAAAAGAAACTGTCTGCCGTTTGCGTAATATCGAACAGTAAATAATCTCCTTTTTTATGCTGGTAAGGGATGGGTTGTATCACTTTACCTTTTGGTGCGTCTTTCAAAAGCAGTGAACCTTTATAATTAGTATCAATAAATCCTTTGCAACTGCATGGAATTGTTTTTTGTGCGTTAGCATCCAGGGATGCAATAAAAAATAACAGAACCGGTATTAGCCTCATCCTGCGAAATTAGGGAAAAGCAGTTTTTGGGTTTAGGTTATTTAAAGAGGGAGCATTGGCCGGTAAGGGGAACTTACAGAAGAAAATTTTCCAGCCTAAATAATGATTGTCATTTTAATTTACCCCAAAAATATATACATTGGATCATTAAATTATAAAACCATTTATCATGAGAAAGGTATTGCTCTTCCTGGCTATGCTACCGGTATTTTGTTTGGCACAGAATGTTGGTATTGGTACCACAACTCCTACTGCCAGGCTGGATGTGAATTCCACGATTGGTAATGTTGCCAGGTTCAATGGCGTTGCTCCTATGTATATTGGACTTATCGAAGACGGCTCATACCGTGGTTACATCGGATCTTACAGCGGCGCAAATGAAGATGTTGATTTTGGTACGGGGGCAGGCAATACACTAGGCAAGTTACATTTTACCATACAGGCAAATCCCCGCCTTACCATCAATACCAATGGCTTTGTAGGAATTGGAACCACGGATCCCCAGTATAAAGCACATATTACCGACGGAGATCTTTTTGTTGAGAGTAGTACAGGTAAATTTATCCTTGGTTATAATTCGGGCGGTAGCCAGTGGAGAATGACTACCACAGGAGCAGGAGCAGATATGCTGTGGTATAATTATACTGGTATTGCTGAAACGCCTTTGCATTATTTTAAGCAGAATGGAAGTATTGGTATAGCAACGGGAACCACGGCACCCATATCACGCCTCGACGTTAAAGGGGCAGGAACAACTTCTTCTACCAATACAGTTACTTTTCGGAATAGCCTGGGTGATACTTTATTTCGTTTAAGAGATGACGGCAGGATAGGGATTGGGTATAACGGAATAAATTTCGGACGCACAATTAACCTGGGAGGCACAGGGATAAACTTTTATACCGCCAGTGAACAAGCTTTCGGGGGCGCCGTTTTTCCTACTGATACTTCACTTATTCTCTATTCAAACAGCAACTCCAATAATTATCTTGTATTACAGCCATCCTGGGGAAATACCGGTGTAGGAACTTATTCACCCAAAGCTAAAT
>JAFDXA010000188.1 GCA_018268185.1 Bacteroidota bacterium | reverse complement strand
TGTACAAAGGATTTGATTACCCGGATGCCGGAATAGGATTCCTGGGCATTGGTGGTGAGATCGCTGAGCAAAGCCTGTATCCTTTCGCTCTTGCGATTGATGATGGTATTTACAAAATAGATTGTTCCGGCCAGGATCGGTAATGGACAAAGGGCTACCAGGGTAAGTTTTACATCCGATCTCAGCATGAAATAGATGCTGAACCCGATCACGGCAGCGAGGTTCACAAAATACATGATGGCCGGTCCGGTGTACATTCTAACCCTGCTCACATCTTCGGCAATACGGTTCATCAGGTCGCCGGTACTGTGGGTTTTGTAAAAGGTGGTATCGAGCTGCTGGTAATGTGCAAATATTTCATTTTTCTGATCGAATTCAATATGCCGGCTCATAACGATGATCGTTTGCCGCATCAGGAACATAAAGAACCCGCTGATAACAGCGATCACGATAAGAACAATGCCGGTGAATAATATCTGCTGCTGAAAACTTAGAGCATCGAACCTGTGTATGAGCGCCTGCACCATTACATCATAGTTGCCGGTATGATTAACTGCTGCTGTTGCCGAAGCCGGCTTTTTTTCAATGGCATGAATAACGGTATTGATAACATAACCGGTGAGCTGGGGCGATAATATCCTGAAGTAATTGGTAAGTACCACGAAAAGAAAGCCCAGGAAGAAAAGCCATTTGTATTTCCAGAAATATTTATTGAGTGTAGCCAGATGCTTCATCGGCTACGAAGTTAGGAACTTGAAACAAGTTAACGCAAGAGCTGATAAAAGGAAAAGTTGCCCAAAACCTCAAAAGCCGGCTACCGGTAGCGGGCTTTAATGAAAACAACCGGCGAATCAGCTTCCCGTTAGTCAGTTTGACGGAAATTGAAAGCTATTTTATGCTGAAATAATGTCCTTCGTCGAGGCAGTTTGTGGCAATATTGTTATTGGTGGCATTGTAAACCAGCGCCTGTAACAAAAAGCCCTCTCGTTCGTTTTACCATGCAATTAAGTTTATGACAAATAGAAATAAAGTATCAAGAATTGCAGGATTACTGTATTTGGGCGTTGTGCTGACAGGCATTTTTAGTTTGATGTATGTGCCTTCGAAGCTGATTAATCATGAAAATGCCCGGTTAACTTTTCAAAATCTAAAAGCATCTGAAACCTTGTTCAGATCCGGAATTGCAAGTGGCTTACTTTGCTATATCTTCTTCCTGTTTTTACCGCTTGTTTTATACCGGTTATTCAGAGAAATCAATGAGAATATGGCCAAACTGATGGTTATTCTGGCCCTCATCAGTGTGCCAATGTATTTCCTGAATGTGCAAAATGAACTTAATGTTCTCTCGTTGCTGAAAGTTCCCGGATCTTTTGAAGGATATAACCCGGCACAAATTCAATCACAGGCACTGGCATACATTTCTCAATATGATAATGGAATGCGACTGGTTCATATTTTTTCAGGACTTTGGCTATTCCCATTCGGATACCTGGTTTATAAATCTGATTTTCTACCTAAAGTTTTCGGAATACTATTGATGCTGGGATGCTTTGGTTATTTAATAAACTTTTTTGGTGGCATTTTGATTTCAAACTATAAAGAGCTCGGTATCTCTTCTTATATAAGTATGCCGGCAAGTTTGGGAGAAATAGGCATTTGTTTATGGCTGCTGATCATTGGGGCAAAAGAAAAAAATAAAAAACTGCAAAATGAAAACACAATTGGAAGATTTTAAAGTAAATACGAGAATTAAACTTTCTGCATTATGGACATCAGTGATGTTTTGTTATATCTATGGCGACTATTTTGAACTGTATGTTCCGGGAAAAGTTGAAGGACTTTTCAATGGACAAAACATGCTGAACACACCTGTAAAATTGTTTACAGCAGCTTTTATTCTTACCGTTCCTGCTTTAATGATATTTCTCTCTTTGATACTTACGCCCAAAGCAACAAAATGGCTAAACATCGGAATCGGTTTGTTTTTTACTCTATTCACGTTATTGGTTGGCATTTCTTCCATTTCCGCATGGAAAATGTTTTATGTTTTTTTAGCCTTCGTTGAAAGCATTATTACAGCAATAATTGTTTGGCAAGCCTGGACCTGGGAAAAGACAGGCGTTTCTGAAAAAACATTGCGTTAATTCAAGTCGGGAATAATTCTAATAGAACAAGAATGTTTACCGATTATGAAAAAGGTATCTCCGGGATTTTATTCAATTGATTTTGTGCCATTTTTCCGGACTGAGATAAAAATTGACACAAAAAAGAAAATCCAAAAATTGGCACAAAAATCTCAAATAAAAAATTGGCACAAAAAATTGAGTTGAGAAAATGGCACAAAAACCGAAAGAAAAAAATTGTTACAAAACTGTATCAAAAATTTTGGAAAATAGAAACTGGTTAAGAATCTGTCGCTAACGCGGTTGTAAAGTTTGAAAGTTGCTGCAAAATTTTCCGTTGCAGTTGTATGCTGCCTTTCTGGCCACGATCAATATACGCCGGAAGTATCGGTAAGTGATTTTAAAAATGCTATCACATCCTTCTTTTCCTTCCCGGTAAGATTCAGTTTATCAAATGAAAGCGATTGATTGGCCGGGGCTATGCCGAGTCCCTTTCCCCCACCGTTGTTATAAAAATCAATCACTTCATCTAAAGTGCCGAATACGCCGTTGTGCATGTAGGGAGCCGTAAGAGCTACATTCCTTAATGACGGTGTTTTAAAGGAAAACAGGTGAACCGGGGAGCCGGTTACTAAATACCTGCCCGAATCTCTATCTGGCCTTGCCGGGTTGAAATTATTCAGCGGTATGCCCAGCACCTCACTTTCAGTATAATAATACCTGGGCGGCTTTGCTCCGCCAAATAAAGGCATGAAATGACAGGTTCCGCACTTAGCCTTGCCCATAAAAAGATTAAAGCCATTGATTTCATCTTTCGACAAGGTATTCTTTCCATTCATGAATTGATCGAAGCGTGCATTGAGTACAATCAGCGTTCGTTCGTAGGAAGCGATCGCATTGCAGATATTGGTAGCTGCTTTTTCTGCCAAAGCTCCGGGGTATGCCTGTTCATATAATGCTCTGTAGGTTTCCTTGCTTATAATATTGGCTGCTGTGTGTTGGGCAGAACCATGCATCTCTTTTGCATTGTTAAGTACGGCCATCACCTGGTCTTCGAGGTTGCGGGTTCTGCTGTCGTAAAACAGGTTGCGTTGCAAGGCTGCATTCCAGATGGTTGGCGCATTTCGAGGTAAAGGCGAATGACCATCGAGCGCAAGGCTGGTTTTTAATCCATCCGTAAATGCTTTACCGGGAATATGGCAGGAAGCACAACTCCGTTGTCCGTTGGCTGAAAGCGCCGGCTCATAAAATAATTTCCTTCCCAGTTCAATACGGGGTGCTGAAGTACTGTAATCATCCAAAAACCTGTAAGGATCAAAAGCGTTATTCCTGAACAATGAGCCGTTCTTTTTTATGGCCGCATAAAACTGGCCTGCAGGATTTGCTTTAAGGTGTTTGGCTTCTATAAAAGAACCTACCATGGTGGTGAGTGGATCAAGATAGTTCTTTATAAACGCCATCCTGTTAAAACTGTTGAAATCGGGATGCTGCAACAGGTATTGAATGGCGGCCCGTATATGGCCATTCATCTGCTGGTATGATATTCCCTCGCCGGCATTGATATCATCTTTAAAAATCTCAAGCACTTCATTGATTGATGTTAATGCGTTGCTGCATTCGGGCAAACTGTTAAGCGCCAGTTGCGAATCAAAACCTGCTATGGTTAATGCCGTAAGCCTGTACAATTCCTCGATCAATGCATCGAAAATATTATCCGTTGAAAAAGCGAATGATTCATTCACTTTCGGCAACTCTGCTGCATACCGATTTAATTCAGAAGCCTGGAACAACAACGCCTTTTTCTTTTTCTTATCAAATTGCGGGTAGAGATATGATTCTACCAGTTGCAGTCCGGATGGATGCTGAACCGGCATATCAGATTCTGATTCTTCAAAATAATCAATGGGTGGGCCGTTGAAACGGTTTGCATAAAAACTGAACCAGTATTCTGCATACAACTCAATCTTCTTATAAGCATTTCTTGTAAGGATGAATTCACGACGAATCCTTTTTTCATCACCGCTTTTTACAGCTGCCAGTAATTTTTCTGTCTGCAGTTGAAACGATGCCGCCTGTTGGAGATAATGATGCTTTACCAGGCTGGCTTTACCGGGATCAGTTTTCTCCCTGTTCACAAAAGCAAAAATGCTGATCGAAAGCAGGAATAGCGAAATGATGGTAATTTTTTTGCCGGGCATGGAATGAAGTTAGTGCAAATACGGGTAAGAGAAGATGGGAGCTGGATGAGAATGGGTGCTGGATGATGGATACCCGAAAGGGAGTATTTTATCTTACCCGTGAAAGAGAGATCACTGTATTGGCCCCAACCCTATTGTCTTTAAAATAAACTGCGGCCCGGATTGATTCACCTGGGCCGCAGTTTTTATCAATTCAAACAATATTTCTTTTAAATACTTTCTATCACCATAGCACTGGC
>JAFDXA010000187.1 GCA_018268185.1 Bacteroidota bacterium | reverse complement strand
TTCCTGCCGTTGCCGTTCCTGTAAACCATATTGCTTCCGTCTGTCTTACAGTTTTCAGTGAATGAAACAGATCCTGAACTGAATGGCGCCCTCACAAAGAATGCCTGGCCCGATTCAATAAACCTGTTGCTTCCCGAATAGCTGCCGCCTCCCGGTGTTACATCATAGCCGCTTCCATTCCACGAGAAAGTCTGGAATCCTCCCAACCCGAACACTGAATTGCCGGATGATGTAAGCAATGGATCCCATAAATAGAAGAAGTCTGTTTGCACGCCTCCTGATTTACTTACCTGTGAAAAATCAATGGCTGAAGCATACGGGTTTCCGACAGACTGGAATTTACCCGCAGGAACAAGCGTTATCGGTGGAGCGTCTGCAGGCGTGTATAATTTGCCCTTAGCCCTGAGCGTTGTTGCAGTAGCCGCCTGGTTGGCTGCAGTAACACTTCTGTCGCCACGCACAAATACCATATAGCCTTTCGGGTTTGATATAAGCGTATTCTTTGTATCAGGAACACTTATATAATTATCATTTGCTGCATCGTATACTTTAATAGAAGCGCCTGCCGGTGTATAAGCATCAAAACCTACACTCGTTGCACCGGGTACATTGCCCGTGATCATGGTGCCATAACCCGGATAGCGGTTCTGGTTTGCAAAACTGGCTGTATCCTGCCAGGCCTCATTGATGGTTTGATTACCCGAAACAGGCACGGCCAGGAATTGCCATGCTTTTGGATGGTTCGGAATATATCTTTCAACTGTTACATTACCCGTGATCGTTTTGCCGGTCATATTACCCAACCACGCGGTATTCGAGTTGTTGGATTTTAATGTAAGCAGGTCGTTTGTATTGAATACGGTTCCGGCACTGCCATAAGTAACCGATCCATACACGTCCAGTTTGCCGGCAAGGCCTACTCCATTGCTGTTATTGATAACCAGGTATTCTACCTCGTTATTGTTGAATGTATTGGCTGCGATGGTCTGGAACGTGTTGCCTGCAAATTCTACAGTACCATCATCTGCAAAAAGGTTATTGGTTGCCGTGATGGTTCCGTATACTTTAAGATAGCCGTCGTCAATGGTCAGACTGGCGCCTCCGGCTATTGTAATACTATTGGCTGAGGCATTGGCAGGTATTCTCGGGTTATGAGGGGTTCCAGCAGGAATCACTACATTGGTTGAAGCCGTTGGCACTCCACCACACCAGTTAGCAGGGTTGGTCCAGATCGGACTCACCACTCCCAGCCAGGTTCCCGTTGCTGTTACAGATACCGCCAGGCTTCGTACCGGGCTGTTGCCACAGAAATTGCCCGCTGTTACAGTTATGTTTCCGCCTGCATTTCCTGAAGTAACGGTGATACTTGTTGTTCCTTGTCCCGAATTGATCGTCCAGCCTGCTGGTACCACCCACGTATAGGTTGTAGCGTTGGTAACACTGCTGATAGAATATACAAATCCTCCTGTAGCTGCACATACCGATACCTGCCCTGAGATCGAACCCGGTGTTGCAGGAGCAGGTGAACTAACGGTAATGGTTTTGAAAGAAGCGATAGGAGTATTACATCCTGTATTGATCGTATAAATGATATTCGCTGTTCCCTGTGCAACCGGTGTTACAAAACCAGTTGATGGATTCACTGTTGCTACAGCCGTATTGCTGCTGCTCCAGGTTCCGCCCGGATCTCCATTGCTGAAATAGAATGTACCAGACCCGATACAAACCGGCGATGGACCAGATACTGTTCCCGCATTTGCATTCGGAGATACAGCGAGTGTTTTAAAATTTGATACAGGGCTGTTACATCCTGTTCCTACTGTGTAAATAATATTCACGGTACCGGGTGCAATTGCCATTACAAGACCGGTTGACGGATTCACTGTTGCAATCGCTGTATTACTGCTGCTCCAGGTTCCGCCTGTATCACCATTACTAGTGTATGTTGCTGTTGCATTGATACAAAGTGGTGAAGTTCCGCTGATGGTTCCGGCACTTGCATTCGGGCTAACAACTACTGTTTGGGATGAAGGCACTGCATTACAGCCTGTAACTGTATAAATAATATTTGCTGAACCAGGCCCTACGGCTGTTACAATACCTGTTGATGGATTCACTGTTGCAACCGCTGTATTACTACTGCTCCAGGTTCCTCCCACATCACCATTACTGCTGTATGTTGCTGTTGCGCCGATACAGAGTGGCGATGCTCCACTTACAGTTCCAGCATTTGCACTTGGGTTTACTGTTACTGTTGCAAAAGAAGAAGCCGGTGCATTACAACCAGTATTAACTGTATAAATGATATTCGCCGTTCCCTGTGCAACAGCCGTTACAAGACCTGTTGAAGGATTCACTGTTGCAACTGCTGTATTACTGCTGCTCCAGGTTCCTCCCGGTGTTCCGTTGCTGCTGTAAGTAGCAGTGGCATTGATACACAGCGGAGAGCTTCCCGTTACTGTACCACCAAAAACATTTGGGTTAACGGTTATGGTAAATGATTTGGATGCACCGGCACATGTTGTGGATGCATTCGTATAGGAAGGCGTAACGGTAATGGTTGCCGTTACGGGTGTTGTTCCACTGTTGGTTGCCGTAAATGAAGGGATATTTCCGCTACCACTTGCTCCCAGGCCTATCGATGTATTGTTGTTTGTCCAGCTATATATCGTTCCGCCCACTGCTCCCGAAAAATTCACAGCCGCGGTACTGGCATTGTTACAAAGCACCTGGTTCGCAATTGTGTTCACCGTTGGAGATGGATTAACGGTTATGGTAAATGTTTTGGATGCACCCGGACAGCTTCCGTAATTCGGAGTTACAGTAATGGTTGCTGTTACCGGTGTGGTTCCGCTGTTGGTTGCTGTAAATGAAGGAATATTTCCGCTACCATTTGCAGCAAGACCGATCGTTGTATTGTTATTTGACCAGGTGTACGTGGTACCCGACACCAAACCCGAGAAGTTAACAGCCGATGTTGCTGTGTTATTACAAACCACCTGGCTGGCAACGTTGTTTACAGATGGCGTTGGATTGATTGTAACAGGAATGATTGAAGGCGTAAGATTACAAACCGGCACACCGGAGCTGTTGTACACAACCGGAGTTATGGTAAGGTTTGTTGTTACAGGTGCAGCAGTGGGATTCTGAACTGTAAATGTTGCCGTACCATTGAATACAGTAAAGATGATGAGTACAGTTTGTGTTGTACCATAGGGGTTTGTTGTTGCTGAGTTGATATAGGTCGTATTCGCTGACCATGTGTACCTGATATAGTTCCCGCCAAACAGCCCTAAAATACTGCTCGAAGAAATAGAATACGTAAAACTTGCGCCAGGGCAAAGCGCACCACCCGGCGCACCAGTGCCAGAAAAGGTAAATCCTGTATCTCCGCCAACTGATATCTGTATCACATTACTTATTACAGATCCGCAGGCGTTTGTTGCCACAAGCCTGTAAAAACCTGCCTGCGATGGCGGCGTATATGTAAGTGTACCTG
>JAFDXA010000186.1 GCA_018268185.1 Bacteroidota bacterium | reverse complement strand
CACCGGAAGTAAGGGCCATCTCAAAGAATTTCATGGAGAACCCGAAAGAGATCACTGTTGGTAAAAAGAACAGCGGCAACGTAAATATTGATCACCAGTATTATGTTGCGCCTGCCAACAAACGTTATGAAACCCTCAAAAGGCTGATCGATTTCAACCCGGGTATGTATGGCATCATCTTCGCACGCACCAAAGCCGGTGCACAGGAGATTTCTGAAAGCCTTTCCAAATCAGGATACGAGATTGAAGCGCTGCACGGTGATCTTACCCAACAGCAGCGTGATAAAGTAATGGCACGCTTCCGCAACAAAACACTGCAGTTGCTTATTGCTACCGATGTTGCTGCAAGAGGTATCGACGTGGATGGTATCACACACGTGATCAACTACGAACTGCCGGATGACATGGAGGTATACACACACCGCAGTGGCCGTACGGCACGTGCCGGTAAAAGTGGTATCTCTATTTCCATCTGCCATGTAAGAGAAGTTTTCAAGATCAGGCAGCTCGAAAAAATGATCAACGCACAATTCCACAAACTCGATATACCGGGTGGTAAAGATGTTTGCAGGAAGCAGTTTTTCCATTTCATGGATAAGCTGATGAAAGCAGATATTTCCCATGGTGATTATGAAACCTATATGCCCGACCTGATTGAAAAATTCAGCGCCGTTTCCAAAGAAGAAGTGTTACAACGGGTGGCAGCCCTTGAATTTGATCACTTTCTCAAATATTATGAGAATGCAGATGATCTGAATGTGAAAATAGACAACCGCCGTTCTGATGCACGTGATGCAGGCAGAAAAGATTTCGGGAACAACCGCGGCCGTTATGGCTCCCGGGACAACGGTTATACAAGGCTTTTTGTTAACCTGGGAACCAAAGATGGTTTTTACAAAGCAAGTTTTTTACAGTTCATACTTGATGAAAGCAACCTGAAAAAAGATGTGCTTGGCAGGATCGACATGCGTGAAATGAACACCTGGGTGGAAGTTGATAAAGCTGCTGCCAATAAAATGATCAATGCTATTGACGGCAAACGTTACAACAACCGTACTGTGCGTATGAATGATGCGGACGGCGGTTTCAAGAGGGCTGGTGAAGAATCAGGCAGAGGCGGGAGATCGGAAGGAAGAAGAAAGAGTTACAGTAGCGGCGAGCGGAGAAGTTATTAAAATGTTGCATTTTTAATATTGAATGTAAAATGCTGAAGTTATAGGCTTCAGCATTTTTTATTACTGATTTTCTGAGTTTTTTTCGGCCTCATAAAAAACCTTGATTTTTTGCCCACTTTTATATCACACAAATCGGAATGAGGAAAAATGCCACTTATTGTTTCGTGAAGACACGAACCAAGGCTGTGGACTCCTTTTTTGATACTTTTTTTGGAGAAGCAAAAAAGTATAGTAAAAAGAGTAGGAGTCATCAATCAATAACTCTTGCTGAAAATTTCAATAACACAATGCTTAAGAAATGTAAAATACTGAAGCGAACAACTTCAGCTTTTTACATTTTTAGTTTTACTTTAATCAGCTACAGCAACTCAATAACCGTAATCTCCGGCAAAATCCCTACCCTGCCGGGATAACCGATAAATCCGAAACCACGGTTCACATATAATTTCTGTTTACCATCTTCATACAAACCCGCCCATTCCTTATACATATATTGAACAGGGCTCCATTTAAAACCAGGTATCTCTACGCCGAACTGCATCCCATGTGTGTGACCGCTCAGCATCAGGTCTATATCCTTATACTGCTCCTTAACCTGGCCAGTCCAATGACTGGGGTCGTGGCTCATTAAAATTTTAAAGGGGTATTTTTCAGTTCCCGGGTGTGCCAGGTCCATCCTCCCGTATTTGGGAAAACGCCCTTTGGCGCTCCAGTTTTCGATACCCAGCAATGCAATCTGTTCACTGTTCTTTTCAAGTACCACGTGTTCATTCATCAGCAGTCGCCAGCCCAGTGCTGCATGTACTTTTTTGAGGTCCTCAAGGTTCTGTTCCTTGGATACGCCTTCGTGTGGCCAGCTTACATAATCTCCATAATCATGATTGCCGAGTGTTGAATAAACACCCATGGGCGCTTTCAGCCGGCTGAATACATCCATGTAATCCTTCATTTCGGTAGCCCTGTCGTTTACTAGATCACCGGTAAAAAGGATCAGGTCTGCATTTTCCTTCATTACCATATCCACGCCATGCTGCACCGCACGCTTGTCCATAAAACTGCCGCTGTGTATATCACTCAACTGAACGATCTTCATTCCTTTAAAAGAAGCCGGCAGGTTATCGAAGGAAAGCTCTACCCTTTTTACCTGGTATTTGTATTTATTGCTGAATCCATAGAGCAGCGTTCCGAATAAGGTAGTGCCTGTTGCTATCCCTAGCCAGCTCAGAAAAACGGAACGGCTTATTCCTTCTCCGGCCATACCTTCTCCCTCTGTATTGCTGAAAAACAATTTCCCGGTGATCCATTGAATACCGCGGCGCACGTCATCGATCAACAAAAAAATCATCCCGCTTAACTTGGCCAGGAACAACCCGATGATCGTGGCGAAAACATAGGTGCGGGTCTTTTTTCCAAGAAAATCCTTATCAGTAAACACAAACAGCAGGAATCCCACGATCGCAAAAACCGTGAGCAGCCAATAGATACTGTAAACCAGCAGTTTTATTTTGGGAGAAGCAGATTGAGCGGCTGTTTTAATGGCCTGGAAAAAATAGCTGTCGAGCAGCAACATAAACAAAATGAAAACAATGACCCCAAGAGGTGTACGCATACTGATAAAGTTTAAAGCCTTTGATGACCGTTTTTTTCAACCGGTTACCGGGCGGGAAACCACAAAATTGCAGCAAGATTTTTTTATCGGTGGTTAAATTATTGGCATGGCTGTTAACAATCGCCTTAAAAACAGTTGTATCGGCCATTTACACCGGTCTTTCCTCCCACTTATTAACCATTTATTCATGTAACCGGGTTTACTAACAAATAAAGTACGCCAATGTTCCCTATTTTATAGCGAATGGTTAATTTTGCCGGGTTGGCATATTTGGCGGCTTTCCTTAAAAATATTCCAGGTAAATAAAGATGAAGATCACGTATTACGGACATTCCTGCTTCCTGGCAGAGATAAAGGGTAAGAAATTGTTGTTTGATCCCTTTATAACTCCCAATGAACTGGCCAGCCATATCAATATCAATGATATTGAAGCTGATTATATACTGCTGAGCCATGGTCATGCCGACCATGTAGCTGATGCCGAAGCGATAGCCAAAGCTACCGGCGCTACCATCATCGCAAATTATGAAGTAGCCATTTGGTTTGCAGGTAAAGGCGTGAACAACTATCACCCGATGAACCACGGCGGAAAAAGACAATTCGATTTCGGAACCGTGAAATGTGTGAGCGCCATTCATTCATCATCCCTGCCCGATGGAAGCTATGGCGGCAACCCGATGGGTTTTGTGATCAGCTGCGATGAAAAGAATTTTTATTACAGCGGTGATACGGCCCTCACACTTGACATGCAACTCATCCCCGCGTTTACCAGCATTGATTTTGCAGTACTGCCCATCGGCGACAATTTTACAATGGGCCCCGAAGATGCAGCTACAGCAGCCACGATGGTTCAATGCAAAAAAGTGATCGGGGTTCACTATGATACTTTTGGCTACATAAAGATCAACAAACAACAGGCCATGGATAACTTTAAGCAGAAAGGCATTGAATTGCTGTTGCCGGGTATAGGAGATGCTGTTGAAATGTAATATGGTCTTATATTCAATGTCAGAAAAGATAAATACAAGTAATATCAACGAAAAACCAGAAACGAATTAAACGAACTATAACATGGCAAGAACAATAGGCATAGCAAATCAGAAAGGTGGTGTTGGAAAAACAACCACAGCCATTAACCTGGCTGCCAGCTTTGCTATCCTGGAATACAGAACACTCCTGGTTGATGCCGACCCGCAGGCAAACAGCACCACCGGTGTTGGGTTCGACCTGCACAATGTAACCCGGAGCCTGTACGATTGTATGGTGAATGAAGCCCAGGCCAAAGATGTGATCCTTAAAACCTCACTACCCTACCTCGACCTCGTGCCTTCTCATATCGACCTTGTTGGCGCTGAAATTGAAATGATCAATTATCCCAACAGGGAAAGCGTTTTGAAACAGATACTGGAACCCGTAAAAGACCAGTATGATTTTATTGTTATTGATTGTTCGCCTTCGTTAGGATTGATCACCGTAAATGCACTCACCGCTTCCGACAGCGTGGTGGTACCGGTACAGACAGAATTCTTCGCCCTCGAAGGACTTGGAAAACTGCTGAACACCGTTAAGATCGTTCAGAGCCGTTTGAATACAGACCTTAAAATAGAAGGCATCCTCATGACCATGTACGACGGAAGGCTCAGGCTTTGCAACCAGGTGGTAAGCGAAGTGCGCCGCCATTTCGAAGACATGGTATTCAACAGCATCATTCACCGCAATACCAAATTGAGTGAAGCCCCCAGCGTTGGAAAACCGGTTGTATTGTATGATTCCGACAGCAAGGGCGCTGTGAACTACCTGAACCTGGCCAAAGAGATACTCCAGAAGAACAATCTTACGAAGATCAAACAGGAAGACAAGGTTATCCAGTAATCAATTACTGTTTACCATTTCGCATTTACAAATTTTCACCCAGAAATGACTACTCCAAATAAAAAAGACGCACTCGGAAAAGGAATCAGGAGCCTGTTGCAGAATATTGATGCAGACCTGAAAACAACAGCCGGAACGCTGAAGACGGATGTTGTTGAAAAGACAACAGCCGTATCTCGCATTCCGTTAGACCAGATAGAAGTAAATCCAAAACAACCACGCAAGGATTTTGATGAAACCGCATTGAGTGAACTTGCTGCTTCCATCAAAATGCACGATATCATTCAGCCGCTCACCGTAGCCACCATGGCCAATGGTAAGTACAGGCTCATTGCCGGGGAAAGAAGGTTCCGTGCTTCAAAAATTGCGGGATTGAAAGATGTGCCCGTTTACATCAGGCAGGCCAACGATACCCAACTGCTTGAACTGGCCTTACTCGAAAACCTGCAGCGTGAGAACCTGAATGCCATCGAGATCGCCATCAGCTACAAACGCCTCATGGATGATCTTGAATACACACAGGAACAGGTGGCTGAACGCATGGGCAAAGAACGTTCAACGGTTACCAATTATATCAGGCTTTTGAAACTTCCGCCGGATATCCAGGTGGCGGTTCGCAACGGCGTTATCAGCATGGGCCATGCCCGGGCTTTGATCAATGTGGATGTGGTAGATAAGCAGCTTTTTGTTTTCAACGAGATCAAAAGCAAAGGCCTTTCTGTAAGGCAAACCGAAGACCTCGTAAGAAAGATCTATACACCCGGAACAGCTGTTAAAACATCTGTAAAAAGCAGCCTGCCGCCGGCATTTAAAAAGATAGAAGATAATTTAGCATCACAGTTCAGCACCAAAGTAAAACTCACCCACAACAAAAAGGGGCATGGCAGTATTTTACTGGAGTATTACTCCCTGGAAGAATTGAATTCTTTGCTCGATAAACTGAACGTTAAAGTGAGTTGATGTTATCCAGGATAAAAATTGTCATTACTGTTATTGCAATGCTTTGTTGCAGCCAATTGTTTGCCCAGTCGGACACGTTGAAGGTTGACAGCACCGGCAACCTGATCACATCAAAAGGAATAAGCAAAGCAAAAGATACGGCTCATCCTTTCAAACCCAGAACAGCGATCATACGTTCTGCGATCATCCCGGGCTGGGGGCAGGTTACCAATAAAAAGATCTGGAAAGTACCCATCGTATATGCCGGCATCGGCATACCTGCCTATCTTTTTTTCAGGAACCTGAAGCAGTATAAAGATGCCAAAAACGCCTACATCCTGGCTACCGATGGCGACCCATCCAACGACGGTCTTATCAAACAACCTTACTACAGCGTAAAGGATTACCCAGAACGCATACGTACATTCCGGAATGAAGTAAGACAGAACGTAGATTATTCCGCCCTCTTCTTCCTGGTATTCTGGGCGCTGAATGTTGCTGATGCAGCCGTTGATGCTCACATGAAAACTTTCGACGTAAGTGATGACCTGAGCCTGCAGGTAAAACCCGGTTACAGCCCCATGGCCCGTACCAATGGCATCAGCCTTGTTCTTAATATCGGCAAATAAATACCGCTCCAAACACTTCGCAGCTTACTTATATTTGCCACATCATCAGAAAAGAATGTAAAATGGCTCCGGCAAATAAACTCAGGATAGCCCTGGTTGGTTATGGAAAAATGGGAAAAGCGATTGAAGAGATCGCATTGAAAAAAGGACATGAGATCGTTCTTAAGATCAGTTCCTCCAACAAACAAGAGCTTACTGCCGAACGTTTGCAGCAGGCTGATGTAGCCATTGAATTCACCGGCCCTGAACATGCTGTTGCCAATATAATAAGCTGCCTTGATGCCGGCATACCGGTAGTGTGTGGCAGCACCGGCTGGTTGCAAAGATTGCAGGAAGTAGAATCCTGTTGCCGGCAGCATAATGGCAGTTTCCTGTATGCAAGCAACTTCAGCATTGGTGTAAACATCTTCTTTGAACTGAACAGAAAACTGGCCTCGCTGATGGCGGGCCAACCCGGATACAGTATCAGCATCGAAGAAATTCATCACACCCATAAAAAAGATGCGCCGAGCGGCACGGCCATAACCCTGGCAGAACAGGCCATCAAAGAACTGCCCGGCAAAAATACCTGGGTGAATATGCCCGGTACCAAAGAAAACGAGATCGGCATCGTAAGCAAAAGAATTGATCCTGCCCCGGGAACACATGCAGTAAAATACAGTTCTGCGGTTGACGATATTGAGATCATCCACACTGCACACAACAGGCAGGGATTTGCAGGCGGCGCTGTGCTGGCAGCAGAATTCATTCATGACAAAAAAGGCATCTTCAGCATGAAAGATGTACTCAGCATTGCCTGATCACAAAAAAATACAAAGAT
>JAFDXA010000185.1 GCA_018268185.1 Bacteroidota bacterium | reverse complement strand
CATCATCAATAACAGGAACAGAATTTTTTTCATATTTACTGACCAGTTTCGCTGGTACGATCTGCAATTTAAAATTCTTTCCGCAGTTTGAAAAGTCATCAGCAGATTATTAACAAGCTGATGATTATACGGAGAGGCTGAGTTCATGCTTAAACCTGAGAATGGCAGGCATATCCTTGACGCCGGGTTCCTTTTCAAACCTGCTGTTAATGTCTATGCCGTAAAAATCGGGGTGAATGAAATTCTTTATGGCTGCAATATCAGCCTGACTGATACCTCCTCCGAGGAAGAATGGCTTTTCAATTTTGCCTTTGGCTACCACAGCCCAGTTTATTTTACGGCCAGTGCCGCCGTAGCCGTTCTTTGCCGCCATATCGAAAAGGTAATAATCAACTACTGCATCATATTCTTCCAGTAGTTTATCTACGTGAAGCGGGTGGTCTTCGGCAAACCTGATCACTTTGATGGTTTCCACATGGCTGCTGAGTTCACGGCACAATTCCGGCGACTCTTCGCCATGCAACTGCACCACATCCAGGTCGTAATCATCAACGATCTTCATGATCTCTTCTATTTCCTGGTTTGTAAAAACACCTACTTTTTTAATATCCAGGTCAGCATCCATCAATTCTTCCTTCAATTGTAACCCGGCAGCATAACGGGGAGAATCCTGGTTAAATATCAGACCGGCAAAACCGATATCCAACCCGTCAAGTTGCTGAAGTTGTTTGAAAGTGGTAACACCGCAGACCTTTATTTGCATTTCGGAAGTATTTTAGTTCCGGTGTATATTCCAAGGCTGCACTAAAAAGATGTGATAAAGATCGGGAAATAAAACCGACAAGCCAACTGGCATGCAAAACAGCGTTTTTTATTGTTCAAGCCAGTTGCGGATAATCTGTTCGCCAAATGGAGTAAGAATACTTTCCGGGTGGAACTGAACACCCTGCACATTATATTGCCGGTGCTTAAGGGCCATGATATAGCCATGCTCATCTTCAGCCGTAACAAGCAGTTCAGATGGTAATTCTTCTTTAGATACGATCCAGCTGTGGTATCGGCCGGCTTCAATACATCCCGGCAACCCGCGAAAGAGTACATTCTCTTTATCGAGTATGCGTACCGGGGTTGCCACTCCATGGTAAACCTCCGGCAGGTTTAAGAGTTTTGCGCCAAAATTTTCTGCGATGGCCTGGTGCCCAAGGCAAACGCCCAGTATCTGTTTTGAACTGGAGTACCGGTTGATCAGTTCAGGCATCAGTCCGGCCTCAGCAGGAATGCCCGGCCCCGGCGAGAGGATGATCTTATCATAGGCATTCACCCGGTCAAGTTCAAGGCGGTCGTTGAAACACACATCTACTTTCTGGTGTGTTAGCTTTTCAACCAGGTGCACGAGATTGTACGTGAACGAGTCATAATTATCAAAAATCAATATGCCTGAACTTGCCTTCATTACTGGTAGAACGGGAATGGTGAGCCGCAATTTTATTTTACAAGGGTTGCTCTGCCGGGAACCAAACAACCACGGATACACGGTTTAACTGAATATCCATTTTCAAAAAATATTATATAACGAAAATTTCAAATCAATCATTTTTTGTAAATTCAGGCAAAATTAATCCCGTGCTTATACAACACAAAGAAATCGATGGAAAAGGTTTTTTTTACATAGAAGAAGAAGGTACCAACCTGGCAGAAATGGATTATTCCATATCAAAGCCCGACACTATGGTGATCCTGCACACAGAAGTGGACGAAATACTCAAAGGAAGAAACATAGGCAACCAGTTATTACATCACGCAGCTGAGTATGCCCGTGTTAAGAATTACAGGATCATTCCCCTCTGCCCTTTCGTTAAAGCCATGTTTGAAAAGAAACCTGAAGAATTTGCCGACGTACGAAAAAGCTGATTTTTACGATCACCTTAACACAGTGTTTTGATCGAAACGGTCATATTTGTACTCAAAATCCCGGATTTGAAACAATTTTTACTGCTGGCACTTATTAGCATCAGTTCGGCAACCAATGCTCAAAAGGTTGACAGTATTTATGTGCACCTCTACACCGACAGCCTGAAAAAAGGCACTTATAATTACATCAATATCGACGGCCTCCTTTCCAATGGCAGGTATATTCCTCTCGACAGCACCCAGTTGCTCTTTAAGAGCTCTTACGGTAAATTTTACGGCAACAGTTTATTCATCGATCGTGATTGCCCGGTTGAAAAAGTGAAAATAGAAGTTACGCTTCGCAAGAATGAATCACTGCACAAAGAGTTTGTTATCTACATCAAGAAGAAAGAAGACAATGAACGCCTCCCTACTTCAGAGGAAATACTGGAGCGGATAAAACAACAATCAAAAGAGAAGAACAAAAGCGGCAAGGGGTAAAATGAAAATGACGGCCAAACTCAATCAGCCGTCATCTAAAATCATTTCATAGTATTATCAGGCAGTCTTCTTAGCGTCTTCCAGGAATTTTGCCAACCCGATATCTGTAAGCGGATGTTTGAGCAGTCCGAGAATAGAATCCAGCGGGCATGTACACACATCAGCGCCGGCTTCAGCACATTTTGTAATGTGATTTGGGTTCCGGATAGAAGCTGCCAGTATTTCGGTTTTGAATCCCTGTATGTCGAATATCTGGCGCAACTGGTAGATCAGGTCCATACCATCCCAACCCGTATCATCTACCCTGCCAATGAATGGCGACACATAAGTAGCTCCTGCCTTGGCGGCAAGTATCGCCTGGCCTGCAGAGAATACCAACGTGCAATTGGTGCGGATGCCATTCTCTGTAAACCATTTGATCGCCTTCACACCATCCTTGATCATGGGAACTTTTACAACAATGTTCTTGTGTATGGCTGCAAGCTTTTTACCTTCTTCAATGATGCCATCAAAATCGGTTGAGATAACTTCTGCACTGATATCGCCATCAACCATTTCGCATATTGTTTTATAATGCTGCATTACAGCATCCTGGCCTTTGATACCTTCTTTGGCCATCAATGATGGATTGGTAGTTACACCATCAAGTATTCCGAGCTCATTGGCTTCTTTGATCTGGGCAAGATTTGCAGTATCGATGAAAAATTTCATAACCCCGTACCCCTTAAGAGGATTTATTTTAATTGTAAGTGAATAAAGTTTAGCGCAAATGTATACCAAATCGTTTTGCGCAGCTTAAAAACTTATACTGATTTACCCCACAAAATTTCCCGGGAGAACCTGGCAGATATTAAATAAAAAATGGCAAGTTACTTACATCGCACCGCTCAACCATCTACCCTTGCTACCTTCCGGTCCTGGGGGAGTTCAACAGGAGCTGGTCGTATAAGACTTGCCGCCGCAAATATACAGGATTATCCGATTGTGTGTTCTTGTATTTAAATTGATTTGAAGATATTTTTATCAACAATGCAAAATCGTTGATCAGAAACTGAATCCCGGTCTGTCGTTACGTGAATTGATGCTGCCAACGCCTATCAGGCGGTCGCTGCGATCGGTGAAAGACTTATAATAAACAAGGATCGAGTAGCTGTTCTCTGTTTCCCAGTAGTTTCCTTCCAGTTCTATTCTGTCGCTGGGGTTTGATCTACTTACGCTTATATAAGTATAATTGTAATATCCCTGTTTCATGAATGCGGATGTTTCATACCTGCTGGTTTCAGGGTTAAAATTCATCTTCCATTGATCGGTTAGCTTATAACCGGTGAAAGCACCGGCCAGGTAAAGATCCCTGCCTGCATAGGGCTGGTTGGCGGGAGGCGCAAATGAAAAATGCACAGTAGCATAATCGCCCTGCCAGAACGGATTGATGCTTTCATACGTTATGATATTAAACATACCATCATAATCCGGGAAATAAAGATATCGTTGCCCCGTTCTATCTACATCAGTCTTCACATACATATCCGTGGACGTCTTTTTATAATCAGCATGATCGATCCTGTCGCTCTGCAACCTGAAACTCCTCAAATCAAGCCAGCGCCACTCCTTGCCTCCCGGGAAAACGGCGATATTATCAGAATTATACTCCATTACGTTGCCCCTTACAAAAGTTGGCGGAATATCCCTTTGCGAAATATCCCAGCGGTTATTCTGCAGCACAACAACTTTAACCTGTTGTGCTGCACTGAAGCTGTTTATATCTCCTGTATTGACCGACATACGGATCTTCTGGTGCGTATTGAACAATTGTGGTGTCATGGGCTGAACCACAGCCGCACTCACAGAAGCTTTCTGTTCCATCACCAGCATCTGTTTGGTGAACACCAGTTTGCTGGTATCGCCATCAAGGTAAACTTTCAGCAGGTAATTGCCCGAGCGGGTGGGCTTTGAATTGGCATCCGGAAGAAATGCCTGGTAATGCGTGTAACGGGTTAAAGCGATGGATGAATAGCGGTATGTGGTGATCCTGTTCTGCGTAAATCCTTTTATATAATCAAATGGATTGAGGTTAACAGGCTGCCAGTTATAATCGCACAAAACATAAGTGAAATAGTAGCTTTTTACGGTTGCATCCATGTCGTCGAACTCAAGTTCCAGCCGGTCGGAACTGTTGAGCGTATAAACCGGCAACCCTTGCTGGTTACCATAAGGAAATAACTGGGGTGTAAATATGTTGCTGCTGTAAACAGTCTCTACATTCTGGGCGGATGAATACCTGCTTAACAGGCATGAGCAACAAAAAATAAGAACAACATTGAGCCTGCTGAATTTCATTTTAACGTAATTCATTTACTTTTGAAAGATAGCAAAAATATACCGATTGAATGTATCGATATTCATAGCAAAACGCATTGCCTCTTTCAGACAGCGTACATTTTCACGTTTTATTATCAGGTTGGCCATTGGCGCTACCGCGTTAAGCGTTGCTGTAATGATCGTTGCACTGAGTTTCGTAAATGGCTTCCAGCAGGTGATCAGCAATAAAGTATTCAGCTTCTGGGGACATGTAAGGGTTCAGCAGGATCTTGAAAACAAGGTTAGTGTTGCCGAAGAATATCCCATACACAGGAACGATACCGTTGAACATTATCTCAACTCATTGCCAGAACGATTATATGTTGAACGCTACGCAACCAAATCAGCTATTTTAAAAAGCAATACTGATATTGCCAGTGTTTTGCTGAAAGGTATCGACAGCAGTTTTCATTTCAGCCGCATGCAGTCTTTCCTGAAAGATGGCAAGTGGCTTTCTTTTAAAGACAGCGGTTACAGCAGGCAGATCAACATCAGCAGCTATATCGCCTCCCAGTTGAACATTAAGACCGGCGACAGTATGCTCGTTTATTTCTTCAGGGATGATGGAAGCAAAACAGCCAGGCGATTGATCATATCAGGCATTTTTAAAACAGGAATTGAAGATTACGACAAGAATTTTGCATTATGTGATATAAACCTGGTTCGACGACTTAACAATTGGGAACCCGACCAGATCGGTGGCTATGAAATATTTCTGAAGGATTACAGGCAGGCTGATTCACTGTCGAAAAAGATCTATGACGAACTCCCTCAAACCTGGTATAGCAGAAGCATCAGGCAGATCTATCCGAATATTTTCGATTGGTTAAACCTGCAGGGGCAGATCAAAAACATCCTGCTCGTGATCATGATGATCGTAGCCGCAGTGAACCTGGTTACCTGCCTCATCATCCTGGTACTGGAAAGAACAAGAATGACAGGCATACTCAAAGCATTG
Organism: Bacteroidota bacterium; assembly: GCA_018268185.1. GTDB lineage: Bacteria > Bacteroidota > Bacteroidia > Chitinophagales > Chitinophagaceae > Ferruginibacter. The sequence goes on along the minus strand of JAFDXA010000185.1, from coordinate 591 downwards.
GGGGCAGAGAACTGGACCATTCAACAGGTATTTCTTTACAACACAACACTGATTGCCATTACAGGAATTGTAGCGGGCACTTTATTCGGGCTCGGTATCTGCTGGCTGCAACAGGAAACCGGTTTTATCAAACTGAATGAAGAAGCATATTATATGAGCACTGCACATGCACAGGTGATCTGGTGGCAGGTTGCCCTCGTTGACCTTGTTACTTTGCTGGTTTGCTTCGGAACACTGATCATTCCAACCCTGCTTATAAAGAAAGTGAACCCGGTTAAGGCGATACAATTCAGGTGATGTATAATTTGAAAAATTAGTAATGAATTAATTTGATAATTATTTTCCTTTGCTTTCATTACACTTTCTTTATTCAAAATTCCTTGTTCCTTGTTAGATATTGTTTGTGTGGAGATGTGAGAATATGGAAATGTGGTAATGAATCAATTCGACAATCGTTTTTTCTTTGCGCCACTATACTTCCCGATTCAAAATTCCTTGTTCCTTGTTCGATATTGTTGAATACGTCAATGAGTCAATTTAAAATTAGTTTATTTTTTCTCCTATCCAATCCTGCTAAACAGTACAGAATTT
>JAFDXA010000184.1 GCA_018268185.1 Bacteroidota bacterium | reverse complement strand
CTTATCTTCAGTAAATCGGCTTGACAGAACAACAAGCCGCCGGCAGTTTTTGCTACGCTCCTAGTCCTGCCGGCTGGCTTTGCGGTTTAGTTAAAATTCCTCATCTTTAATAGGCATTTGCAACCGGGCTGACAGCGCAACTATTCCCAGCTTGCGTCAATGCACGTACGTTGGCTGAAATTTTTATCGAAAGAATCTATGCAATTGAAACAAACAATATTCACTCTTATCTCTCTTCTTTTTCTGAGTTATACTATAGCACAAACTTCTCTTGAATGCGATCTAAAGTCGAAAAGCGAAAGGCAAAAACACGATTCACTTGTTCAAGTAGTTTTAGAAAAATTTGAAAAGAGAAGTTATGAATCGCCAAAAATCAAGATAGAAGTATATGAAATGCTTCTCGAAATTGTGGGAAAAAGGCAAGCTTATTTACCAAATTTTAGAAACTTAGCTAAGATATATAATACAAGCGCCGATTTAAAATTAATGTTTGAAGCCGCCTACCTAGTGTCTCTTTTCAGTCAAGAAAATATCGCCAACAATAAGATTGCCTTTTATAGTGCAATTAATAGGGTTATAAACTTATACCAATTTGATAAAAGTATTGCTCGAGATATATTCCTAGACGAATTACTTAAAACATCTGCAACTAAGAAATTTGATGACTTTATTAATGAAAATTTCAATTAAAACTTCAGCCAACAACAGCATTGAACGCAAACTGGGCAGACGGAAATAATCTCAACAACAACTCGCTACCAGTCTTCAGTTAACTGGCTTGACGGGTAAACACGCCGCCGGCAGTTTTGGCTACGCTTCTAGTGCTGCCGGCTGGCTTTGTAGTTTAGTCAAAATTTCGTTCCTTTAATCAGCATTTACAACCGGGCGGACAACGCAAAAATCCCAGCTTGCGTCAATGCTCGAACGTTAACCGCAAACTGTGTTGACAGCTAAACAGTAATTCTCAGTTAGTTGAAAAGTTCTTCTGACATTCCTGATTAAAACTCATTCTATCTTTCTCAATTTTCTTCTGCTCAAACCCGCTTTTAGGCGCAACCAACATTAGCTATTCTTACAGTGGCTTCTTTTTAAATCCCACTACTACAATTTTCCTGAAGTCTGGGCTCGTTCCGCCGGAGCGGAGTGCCTTAACCCTAATAGGAAACATCGGCTCGCTACATTTTTATATTCCCTATAACCCGTACCGTGGCTTAATCAGTATTGCTTGCCGAAAAGTTCTTTGACTTAAACAATCGCTCTGGCCTTTTTCCCAAACATATTTTCAACTCAAACCGAGGTTCAATTAGTCTTAGCATTTTGTTCCTTTTGCTCCTCAACGGTTGGCAGCTAAATACCATAACCTACCAAGCCATTTTGATGAGTGAATTCTTCTCTCTTCAACCTTTTAACTCCATAGGAAATCTCCACTGAAGCTAGGTTTGAACAGTTTAAGCCTTACTTTTCAGCACTTCTAAATTTGCCGTTCGCGGTTAACAACAGTATTGCCGCAATTTGGGCGGACAATTAGAGCATTCCAAGCATTTTATCGCTATTCAACTTCAGCTATGAACTGATCTCCGATTCTTAATTTTAATTTGTCGTCCGAATAATAATTCGTTCCTTTAAATAGCCAACGTTGCCATGCAGACGGAACATGAAATGCCCAAACTGACGGCAATACTTGGCCGTTGTGCGAAATTTTACTGGCATTTAAGTCATATTCAAATCTTTCACAAAAAAGCTTAAATTTGAATTATGAAAATAGAATTGCAATACGTAAGCGATAGTGAAGGCAAAACCCAATCTGTTCAGTTACCATTAACCGATTGGGAAAAAGTGTTGGGCAAACTTAAAAAATACGAACAGACTCTAAAAATAAAGTCTGAATTAAAGCAAGCTTTTGATCAAGTTGCACAATTACGCAAGTCAAAATTGAAGAAGCAAACACTAAACGATTTTCTAAATGAATTATAGTGTTATTCCTATTGACAAGTTTAAAAAGGAAGTAAAGCGTCTTGTTCGTAAATATCCCTCACTTAAAAAAGAATTATTAGAGCTTAATATCATTCTTATATCCAACCCTACAATTGGAACTTCATTAGGAAATAATGCTTATAAAGTAAGAATTGCCATTAAAAGTAAAGGAGTTGGAAAAAGTGGTGGCGCTAGAATAATAACTTACGTCGTCACTGAAAATAAAGAGGTTTATCTATTGACAATTTATGATAAGGCAGAGTTTGAAACTATTGATGATAAAACTCTTCGAAAAATTATTCAAAGTATTAAGAACGATCAATAAACTTCGCACAACAACAGCATTGAACGCAAACTGGGCAGACGGAAGTAATCTCAACTTCAACTCAATACCAATCTTTAGTAAATCGGCTTGACAAATAACCAATCCGCCGGCAGTTTTTGGCTACGCTCCTAGTGCTGCCGGCTGGCTTTGTGGTTTAGTCAAAATTTCGTTCCTTTAACCAGCATTCGCAACCGGGCAGACAGCACAACTATTCCCAGCTTGCGTCAATGCTCGAACGTTGGGCGCAATTTTCAAATAAACTCAATGATAAAAATAATATTCACCAGTTTTGTTATTGTATTGTGGGGTTGTGGTCAATCACGAACAGACAACTCGATACAACCAAAAGACCCTGTCATTGAAAAGATCGATACACCAAAATTAAAAGATGAAAGTCAGCTTATAACAGATAAACTAAAAAATGCTGATTCCATTTTACTTATAAGTCATGCTAGTGGTGAAATAGGTTCAGAAATTATAAAGGGAGGTGCCTTGAATGAAAAAATTGTTACTCAGAGAAAACTTATTACAGGAAAATCTTTTGATTCTTTGCTGACAATTCTTTCCAGTCCAACGCAAAAAGACAGCATTGTTTCCAGTAAATGTTTTGACCCACATCATTCAAT
>JAFDXA010000183.1 GCA_018268185.1 Bacteroidota bacterium | reverse complement strand
CGTGATGTAACGTTCGGCGCTTTTCAGGGTTTGCCGGCGGCGGTAATCGGCAGGGATTTTTTCGCTGTGCGCATGTGTGACTTCGATATAAAAACCATGCACGCGATTGTATTCCACTTTCAGATTCGGAATACCGGTGCGCTCTTTCTCGCGCATTTCCAGTTGCAGCAGAAACTCGCCGCAATTGTTCTGCAATGCGCGCAATTCATCGAGTTCGGCATCGTACCCATCGGCAATGACATTGCCTTCGCGCAGCACCACGCCGGGTTCCGGCAATAGCGCCTTGCACAGCAATCCGGCGGCGGCCGGATCGATTTGCAACGCGTCAATCAATTGTCCGATGCGCTCGCTGGCGCAAGCGGCGACAGTCTCAATCACTTGCGGCAACAACCGCAAGCTATCGCGCAAACCCGACAAATCCCTCGGCCGCGCGGATCTCAACGCGATACGCGCGGTAATGCGTTCGATATCGGCGCATTGCCGCAACAAGATACGCGCGGCTGCAAAATGATGCTGCCCGTTTTCCCCGGTCAACGCAGCGACACTGTCGAGCCGTTGTTGTATTACGCCGCGATCACGCAACGGATGGTGCAGCCAGAATTGCAGCAAACGGCTGCCCATGCTGGTGGCGCAGGTGTCGAGCAAGGATAGCAACGTAGGCGACCGTTCGCCGCGAATCGTTGCGGAAATTTCCAGGTTGCGGCGCGTGGCGGCGTCCATACGCACATAAACGCGCTCCCGTTCCGCTTGCAAGGTTGTGATATGCGGCGCGGCGGATCCCTGTGTCAGGCGGGTGTACTCCAGCAATGCCCCGGCGGCGCACAGCGCGGTGGTCAAGTCCTCGCAACCGAAACCGCTGAGATCGTGCGTTTCAAATTGCCGTGTCAGACTATGGTATGTGCTGTCATGGTCAAACTGCCACAGCGGCAGACGTTTCAGCGCCCAATTTTTTCCTTGTATCTCAGGCAGCGCCAGCGGCTCGGGCAGCAAAATCTCCGCCGGTTGCAAGCGCTCCAGTTCGCTGAGAAGATTTTGCGGTGCGGTTTCCAGCACGCGCAATTGTCCCGCCGCCAGATTCAGCCAGGCCAGACCCAATGCCGATTCCTGTATCATCAGCGCCAATAAAATACAGTCGCGCTTATCGTCCAGCAGCGCCGCATCGGTCAGCGTCCCGGGCGTGATGATGCGCGTTACTTCTCGCGCCACCGGCCCTTTGCTGAGCGCCGGATCGCCCACTTGCTCGCAAATCGCAACCGATTCCCCGGCTTTGACCAGCTTGGCCAAATATTGCTCGGCCGCATGGTAGGGCACGCCCGCCATCTTGATCGGTTCCCCGGCGGAAGCGCCGCGCTGCGTCAATGTGATCCCCAGCAGTCTTGCCGCTTTTTCCGCATCGCCGAAAAATAACTCATAAAAATCCCCCATGCGGTAAAACATCAGCATGTCCGGATATTGCGCCTTGATGCGCAAATATTGTTGCATCATAGGTGTGTGTTTCTGTTCTATATCCATTAGAATTCCGGTCAATATCAATATAAAATCTTTAAAATATAGTTAATTGCAAAATATAAAGAGTTCCATAATATCTCACTATGTTTCTTAAAATCCCACACAATCTCATAAATTAGTGTAGCATTTAGTATAGCTATAATAAGTGTACTTTTTGTTAATCTAAAAAAACTATACTAAGCAGAATAAAATGCTTGGTTTGTTTAATCAAATTTAAAACTAAATTAACCGAAACTGGAATCTTATTATGAAGGATCAAGAAAATAATAAACCATTATCATCTCGTGAAATTGCAACAATGAAACCGGGTGATACTACAAAGTCCGATATCGGTGAGAATCGTGGGCTTAGGGTAAGTTGTGGCAGATCAGGCACAAAAACTTTTTTCTATAGATACCGAAGCCCTGTTACAAACAAACTTGTTCAAATGAGACTTGGACATTTTCCTACTATGTCACTAGCTGAGGCAAGGATCAAACTTCAGGAATTTAGAGCAATAAGAAATTTAGGGCGCTGCCCTGCGACTGAACTTAAATCGCAACAAAGACAAATAGCTCAACAATCACTACAAGAACAATCAATTAACGGTTTTACTGTTAAAGCAATGATTGAGCTATATCTTACCCAGCATATAGAAGATAGATTAGTTAACGGAAAGATAATTTCTGGGGCAAGAAAGCCAAAGGGGCAATCAGAGGTTAGGAGAACTTTATATGGAGACGCCGTTAGAGTACTTGGCAATATGCCTGCTTGTTTGGTTACACGAAAGAATGTTGTTAATCTAATCATGGAAATTGTGGAACGAGGTGCAAACGTACAGGCAGGCAATGTATTAAGAGAACTTTCAGCTGCATTTGATTATGCAATCGGCTTAGAGAAATTTAGTGAGGACTTTGCAAATCCTGCATTACTTGCAAAATCTGGATTGAGACAAGCAAAAATAAAACTCACTCATCAAAAGGGTAAACGTATTCTTAGTGACAATGAACTAAAAAAACTCCTTAGCTGGCTACCTGGATCAGTTTTCACTCCCACCCAAAAGAACGTAATTCGGTTTACTCTTTGGACAGCTTGCCGAACCGGTGAAGTTTGCGCCGCTTCTTGGTCAGATATTGATCTTAAGAGCAAAACCTGGCACTTGAAATCAGATAAAACAGGCATAGAAAGATATATACAGTTGCCATCCCAAGCTGTGGAATTTCTAATGCATTTGAGATTGTCAACCGGCGAATATTTATTCCCCTCTCAGAAAACTGGTTTACCAATTCAACAAAAGTCTTTGACTGAACAAAGCTGGCATTTGAGAGAATCCAAAAGAATGCTAGACATAGAACATTGGACCCCCCATGATTTAAGAAGAACTGTGCGAACTGGTTTATCACGATTAGGTTGCAGAAACGAGGTTGCTGAGGCAATCCTTGGTCATTCAAAAAAAGGGATTGAAGGAACTTATGATTTGCACAGCTATGAAGCCGAGTGCCGTGTATGGTTACTAAAATGGGCAGATCATCTCGATAACCGTATGTTGTCACCGTAATCAATAACCCAAAGCCAGTAATTATCAATGCTCAATCCCGATTCCACTAATTTTAGAAAGAACTTTGTTTTTTCAAAACTTAACAAATAGGTGGTTGATATGTGTGGATATTGTTACGAAGGCATCATGCTGCATGTTGTGGAAACTGGTCATAGAGGTACAAAAGGTTACCGGTTTAGTTATCTCCAGGAATCGGAGGATATTAAAATTGAGATACAACAACTGGAAGATCCCAACAATCCGGAACCGCTGATTGATCTGGCGTTCTGCCGTTTATACGATCATTACTTTGCTCACGGCTTTGATGCTGAGCTTTTCAATATCCTGCAAGACAGATTTGGTTGTGAAACAGTTGATGCCTATCTCAACAGAAGACAAGTCAGTTCCAGTGCATTTAAAGCGGAACTCAGCGATATAACTCTGTTTAGCGAAGCAGCTTGCTGGAATCGGTTTATTGCGGATAAAGAGAGGATTCTTAGAGATTCTCTGGATTTGTTAAATTTCTACTATGACTGGTGGTTACTTGGTATTGGTAAAGAAAAAAGTGAGCCACTCCAGAGGATGGAACAAACTGGGATCATGGATCCCATTGACAATACCACTCTCGCTGAATGGAACAAATTCGATGCATTTTATCCAGCGATATCCTTTGCACTGTCATTTATCATTCACCATCACGGCAATTCTGAAATTATCCAGAAAATTGCATTAACAAACCTGGAGGATGCTCCTGATATGTGGGGCAAGGATTTGTGGCTGCAACGGCGAGCCATAATTGCTTGTGTAAAACGAACCGGGATTTCGTTTATTGTGGATAACTTGAACCAGATCAGATATGAATTGATCTACTATGTTTTGCTAAAGACTGATACCAATTCTGCTGAATTGG
>JAFDXA010000182.1 GCA_018268185.1 Bacteroidota bacterium | reverse complement strand
CAGAAAAATTGCTGCCCACCCGGGTAAGGGTATCATAACCTTTAATGGAAGCGTAAGTGTTGGAGTCGATCCTGAAATACATGTTCTGTTTGTAAACACCGGTAGCTGTTCCCGGTTGTGGCGGGCCATCAATGTACTTCTTTTCAAAATCGCCCCACTTGCGGTTGGCATTGGGAACAACATATTTATAACCGGCCCAGAGCATGAGCGATAAAAAAATGCCCCCGATAAAATACGGCACCAGGAATCTTTTGAAACTTACACCACTGCTTAAAATAGCGATGATCTCCGAACGGCCCGCCATTTTAGAAGTAAAGAATATCACTGCAATGAAAACAAACAGCGGAAAAAGCATGGCGTCAATGCGGGGAATAAAACCAAAATAGTAATCGATTATAATTCTTTTTGCAGAGAGGCCGGATTTTACAAAGTCATCTGTTTTCTCACTGATATCAACCACTACCACGATCACGGTGAGCAACAAAATGCAGAAAAAGAAACTGCTCAGGTATTTTCCGAGTATGTACTTGTCTAACTTTTTCATCAACGCCGGAAAGATAGTTGAAATATGGATTTGAGAAAGGGAATTGGAGTTAAAATTGAGGAGTGATGGGGCGGACTAAAGAAGCTGGATAGAGGATGCCAGATACTTGATACTTGATACTGGATGCTGGATGTGCTTGAGGAATTGAAAGTTACTGACCGCTGCCGGAGTTGTTGATCATACCGTTGGCTGCGATCCAGCCTGTGGTCCAGGCATTCTGAAAATTAAACCCGCCGGTTACGCCATCCACATCAATTACTTCCCCGGCAAAAAATAAACCCGGGCATATTTTACTCTGCATGTTGTTCACATCGATCTCGGTCAGTGACACGCCGCCTGCCGTAACAAATTCTTCTTTAAAAGTTGTTTTACCTTTTACTGCATACAAACAGGTGCATAACATTTTTACAAGTCTGTTCTGCTCCTTTGCAGGCAGGTCTGCCCAACGAAGTTCTTTATCAATATCACATTGCTGCAGCAGGTATTCCCACAACCTCGCCGGCAATGAAAAAGGATTCCTGTTGTATATCTTCTGCGAAGCGATGTCAAACCGCAGTTGCTGTAATTTTTCTTTTAAGGTATTTTCGTTGTAGCCGGGCAACCAATTTACAGCTATATTGAAATGATAGTTAGCAGTTGCCAGTTCCCTGGCGCCCCAGGCAGATAGTTTTAAGACACAGGGACCGCTCAATCCCCAATGAGTAACAAGTACAGGGCCTTCTTCCTGCAGCTTGGTGCCTGCTATTTTTATTGAAATATGTTCAACAGTAATTCCCATCAAAGCAGTAATGGCATTCCCAGGCATGTTGAAAGTGAATAATGATGGCACAGGTTTTACAATAGTGTGCCCCAGTTTTTTTATCCAGCCGAACTGTTCTTCTTTTGAAAAACCGCCAGTGGCGATACAAACAGCATCAGCCATAATTTCTTTGGCACCTGCTATTAATTTCCATCGATTACCGTCTGGTTCCAGGCAATCAACGGCCGTGTGCATGATGATCTCAATATTGTACCGGGCGGCTTCCTGCAACAGGCAATTGATGATGGTTTGCGATTGATCGGTTACCGGGAACATACGGCCATCGCTTTCAGTTTTCAGCTTAACGCCTCTTTGTTCAAACCATTCAATGGTATCCTGTGTAAAGAAATGATGAAATGCTTTCTTCAGAAATGATCCTCCTCTTGGGTATTTCTTCACCATATCAGCAATACTGAAACAGGCGTGTGTAACATTGCACCTGCCGCCGCCGCTCACTTTCACTTTGCTCAGTAGTTTCGAAGATTTTTCAAGAAGGATTACCCTTGCAGCCGGATCAAGCCTCGCAGCGTTCACTGCACAGAAAAAACCAGCAGCGCCTCCTCCTATAATAACCAATGTACGCCGGGCCATGAGGATTGTAAAAGTAGTTTAGCGTAAAATGAAGAATGTAATTTGCATATCCTAAAACATTCGTTGAACGTTGAACGGTTAACTATAACTCCACGTAAGATTTGTATTCGCTTTTTCTGCTGCTTCAATTTCTACAAAAGAAGATAATATATCAGGATCACCTTTGGTAATGCAAACATCATGTTCAAAATGTGCTGAGTATTTTCCGTCGCGGGTGAGTATTGTCCATCCATCATCCAGGTGTACAACATCCTTAACACCCATATTGATCATTGGCTCAATAGCGAGTACCATGCCTTCTTTCAGTTTCGCGCCGGTACCTCTCTTACCATAGTTCGGCACTTGTGGGTCTTCGTGCATTTTCCTTCCCAGCCCATGCCCAACCAATTCCCTCACCACACCATAACCGTGTTGCTTCTCTGTATATTCCTGGATGGCATTGGCAATATCGCCGATCCTGTTTCCCTGCCTGGCCTTTTCAATACCTATGTACAACGACTCTTTGGTAACCCGCAGCAGTCGTTTCACTTCTTCCCCTACTTCTCCGATCGCATAAGTATAAGCGCTGTCACCATGAAAACCATTCTTATAAAAACCGATATCCAGCGATACAATATCTCCTTCTTTAATAATTTCATTGGTTGGAAATCCATGCACCACGGCGCTGTTCATTGAGATGCAGGTAGCATAAGGATACCCGTGGTAATTTTTGAATGATGGAACTCCTCCATTATCAAGAATAAATTCCTCCACAAGGTTATTGATCTGCATACTCGTGATCCCCGGCCTCATGATCTTTACTGCTTCTTTATGGGCTTTGCCAACCATCAGGCAGCTCTGGCGCATGATCTCGATCTCTTCTTTTGTTTTGTATTGTATCATTATAAATTCAAAATTAAAACAAACCCCAACGAGGTGATCGTCGGGGTTGTGAAAATCTTATTTATTGTAAATCCGGTCCCGGATCTTTTTACATTCCTGATGGTACTGCCTGTCTTCCCTGCAACCTTCCTGAAGACATCAGTCCATCGTATTGGCGCATGAGCAACTGCGTTTCAATCTGCTGGAGTGTGTCGAGAATAACACCCACCATGATGAGGAGTGATGTACCACCGAAGAAAGTTGAGAAGTTCTGAGACATACCTGAGATCAATTGGATCAATCCAGGCAGGATACCTACCAACGCCAGCAATACAGCTCCCGGCAAAGTGATTCTATCCATGATGGTACCGATATAATCTGCTGTTGGCTGGCCTGGTTTTACACCGGGGATGAAACCGTTGTTTCTTTTCAGCTCATCAGCCATCTGTTTTGGATTGAATATAAGCGCTGTGTACAGGAATGTGAAAGCAATCACACAAACTGAGTACACAATCATGTAAATAATATTGGTATGATCTGTAAAATACCTGGCCCATCCTTCACCGGTAAAACCTGTGAATACGGTTGGCAGGAAGAGGATCGCCTGGGCAAAGATGATTGGCATAACACCGGCTGCATTCACTTTCAACGGAAGGAAGTTACGTGCACCTCCAACCTGGCGGTTACCAACGATCTGCTTGGCATAGTTAACAGGCACTTTACGCGTTCCCTGTACGAGCATGATCAATCCCATGATAACTGCAATAAGAAATACAATTTCAACCAGCATGATCAGGATTCCTCCCGGGCCGCGTGCGATACGGGTCGCCCATTCCTGTCCGAATGCCTGTGGGAAACGTGCCAGGATACCGATCATGATGATCAGTGATGTACCGTTACCCAATCCCTTATCGGTGATCTTTTCGCCGAGCCACATTACGAACAATGTACCTACGGTAAGTATAACTACAGTTGATATCCAGAAGAAACCGCTGTAAGCTTCGATCAACGCTTCGTGGTTGGCCGGGCTTTTGAGGTAACCAATATAAGCCGCTGCCTGGAACGCAGTAACGATAACTGTGAGGTAGCGGGTCCATTGGTTGATCTTCTTTCTTCCGCTCTCACCTTCTTTCTGGATCTTCGCCATCTGTGGAACCAGGATGGTCATCAGCTGCATAAAGATGGAAGCAGAAATATAAGGCATGATACCCAGTGCGAAAATAGAGGCCTTAGAGAATGCACCACCTACGAAGGCATCCAGCAAGCCCAGCATACCGCCCTGAGCACTGTTGTGCAGGTTTGCCAGTTTGTTTGGATCGATACCAGGCAACACGATGTAAGAACCTACCCTATAAATAAACAATAATATTATAGTGTAGATGATCTTATCACGCAGCTCCTGTATGCTCCAGATATTTTTAAGTGTTGTTACGAACTTCTTCACAGAATTAAGTCGATTTAAGTTTTTGCGCCAAAAGTAAAAAACGCATAGTTTTTATGCGTTTGCAAATATCGGGGAATTATTTCACTATTTCTACAGTGCCTCCGGCAGCTTCGATCGCTTCTTTTGCTTTCTTGCTAACCGCATTCACTTTGAAGCTGAATTTTCCTTTTACTTCGCCTGTTCCAAGGATTTTGATACGATCAAACTGGCTGATAAGGCTGTTGATGTATAAGTTCTGGTGATTGAATTCTGTAATACCGTATTTTTCAGCATACAGGTCGATCTGTCCAAGGTTAATCACTTTATATTCTATACGGCCAAGGTTGGTGAAACCACGCTTCGGAATACGACGCTGAATTGGCATCTGGCCACCTTCGTGAGCCTTTTTGCTCTTGTAACCGGCACGGCTTTGTCCACCCTTATTACCTTTTGTAGATGTACCGCCTTTACCGCTTGCCTCACCACGGCCAATACGTTTTTCTTTGTGCGTTGCGCCTTTTGCAGGCCTGAGAGAATGTAAATTCATTTTTATTGATTTTAGACTTACGGGGAATCGCCCCTCGCTTATTAATTATATAATTACCTGATTTGATGATTGAAGAATCTTGAATCAAAGATGCCTAAATCATCAAGTTGACCCGTTATCAAATCATCAAATTACAGTTGTTCCACTTTTACCAGGTGGTTCACTTTATTCACCATACCCAGTATCTGTGGTGTAGCTTCTACTTCTACAGAAGCGTTCATCTTTTTCAAACCCAGTGCCACCATGGTGCGCTTCTGGCGCTCCGGCCTGTCGATGGTACTTTTGATCTGTGTTACTTTTATCTTTTTCATCCCAAAAAGGTTTAGTGTTAAATGTTGAAAGGTTCAGGAATGTGTTCACCTTAACCCTTTAACTTTTAACTATCGTTATCCGTTAAATACTTTCTTCAGTGAAACGTTACGTGTTTTAGCAATAGCCACCGGCTCACGCAAAGTTGCAAGCGCCTTGATGGTTGCTTTAACCACGTTATGCGGATTGGCAGAACCGAGGTTCTTGGCGAGTACGTCTGTTAAACCTACAGATTCCAGTACAGCACGCATGCTACCTCCGGCGATAACACCCGTACCATGAGAAGCCGGCTTAAGCAATACTTTGGCAGCGCCATCCTTACTCAGTTGATCATGAGGTATGGTACCATGCATGATAGGAACTTTGATCAGGTTCTTTTTGGCATCTTCAATACCCTTGGTAATGGCTTCCTGTACTTCTTTGGCCTTACCCAAACCATGACCAACAACACCTGCCTGGTTTCCTACAACCACCAATGCTGAGAAGCTGAATGCACGTCCACCTTTGGTTGTTTTAACCACACGGTTGATGGCTACAACTTTTTCCTTCAACTCAAGGTCTCCGGCACGCATCTTATTTCCAATTACGTTTGACATGTATATTCTTATTACGAAGTTTAAAATTAAAATTCAAGTCCAGCTTCTCTTGCACCTTCAGCTACTGCTTTAACACGACCGTGATAGATATAACCATTGCGATCAAAAACCACCTGCTTGATACCAAGTTCAGTAGCCTTCTTTGCGATAGCAGAGCCTACCATTTTACTTTTTTCTGACTTAGGCGCTTTTTGAGCCTGGATGTCTTTTTGCCTTGACGACGCTGCTGCGATTGTTACACCATTGCTGTCGTCGATCAGTTGTGCATAGATATCGCTGTTGCTCCTGAATACAGAGAGACGTGGCAGAGATGAAGTACCATTTATCTTTTTACGGATGCGGTACTTGATTTTTTGTCTGGCACTTGCTTTATTGTTGCTCATCTTATTTTATTTATATCCCCGATACTGCCGGGAATTCATTACATGATTAATTGTTGCATAATCGTTTTAACCACGATTATTTACCTGCAGCTTTACCTGCTTTCCTTCTCAGGATCTCACCTTCAAACTTCACACCTTTACCTTTGTAAGGTTCTGGTTTACGCAGGCTGCGGATCTTGGCACAAACCTGGCCGATGAGTTGCTTGTCTGCACTTTCAAAAATGATCATCGGGTTCTTACCTTTTTCCTGTTCTGTTTTTACAGACAGTTCTTTAGGTACATCGAAAATGATATTATGAGAATAACCGAGCGCCAGGTCGAGCAGGTTACCCTGGTTTGAAGCTTTATAACCCACACCCACCAGTTCAAGTTTCTTGGTATAACCTTGGGTAACACCTGTAACCATATTGTTGATAAGGGCACGATATAATCCATGCATGGCACGATGACGGATCTGGTCTGTCGGCCTCGTTAATTCGATCTTACCGTCTTTCAGTTCTACTTTAATATCCCTGTCGATCGACTGCTTCAGTTCTCCTTTAGGGCCTTTTACCGTTACCGTATTATCTGAACCAATAGTGAAAGTAACTCCACCTGGAACTGTAACCGGCTTTTTTCCTATACGACTCATTTTTCTTGATTTGAAATTTGCTAATTAAATACTTTGAAAATGTTTTTTGATTGCGGTCAGCTATGTATAGAAAGCTTAATTCAATCTCTATGTTGCGACCTGGAAACCATTTTCGAATTTGCAGATCAGTTATTCTTTTATCAGAATATGTTGCAAAGCACTTCGCCACCTACGTTTTGTGCTTTTGCTTCTTTATCGGTCATCACACCTTTAGAGGTAGAGATGATGGAAATACCCAGGCCGTTACGTACACGCCTGAAATCTTCAGGTTTTGAGTAAGAACGGAGACCAGGACGGCTAACCCTTTCCAGGCTCTGAATAACAGGAAGCTTGGTTGAAGGATCATATTTCAATGCGATCTTGATAACGCCTTGTTTGTTGTCGTCTTCAAATTTGTACTTCAGGATATAACCCTTATCGTACAAAATTTCAGTGATACGCTTTTTCAAATTACTCGCAGGTATTTCTACGATGCGGTGATTTGCCATTTGAGCGTTGCGGATTCGAGTTAAGTAATCTGCTATTGGATCAGTAACCATTGTTATTTCTGTTAATGTTTTTTAATATTTTTTTTACAATGCGATATCCTTCGCTGAGGCCTGGTTCAGGATACCTTTATCTGGCTTTTATGCTGCCAGGTATCCGGTACCGGCATTTTTACCAGCTGGCTTTGGTAACACCAGGAACTTTTCCTGCCAATACCATATCACGGAACATATTACGGCTGATACCGAAATGCCTCATATATCCCCTTGGACGGCCGGTAAGTTGGCAACGGTTCCTCAAACGTACCGGTGATGCATTCTTTGGGATAAGATCCAAAGCAGCGTATTCTCCGGCAGCTTTCAGTGCAGCTCTTTTATCTGCATATTTCGCTACCATTTTCTCCCTTTTCCTTTGCCTGGCTTCAATTGATTTTTTTGCCATGTTTGATGCTAGTTTTTATTTAATGAATCCTGAAGATCAGAATTGATATTACTTTTTGATGTTTTTGAACGGCATTCCCAACTCCTTCAGCAATTCGTACGCTTCTTCATTGGTATTTGCAGTTGTTACGAAGGT
>JAFDXA010000181.1 GCA_018268185.1 Bacteroidota bacterium | reverse complement strand
GTGTGCATTTAGCACAACCTGTATGTTATCGTATTAAGCTATTTCCGTTTTGCCGGTAATCAGCATTACATAATTGCATTCATATCCTCTAAAAAGATCAAAGCATCATCCTTGCTCCTGTGAGCCGTTTTTTAACCACAAAAATTAAAAAAATGCTTACATCTTTTACTCAGAGGATCACTCTACTGACCAGCTTTATTGCGGCAGTGTGCATTTCCGCCAGTGCACAAACGAGTATCAGGCCTTATACCCAGGTCTACTCTGAAAACCTCAAAGGCGGCTCAACCATGTTCGGGAATACCAGCATGCACATCATCGACAATGGTGCCGTTAACAGCACAAAGATGAATGAGCTTGGCGATCCAAATAACGGACAGGGAGGTCTTGGTTTTTCACAATACGGTAATGACAACCAGAATATGCAGTTCACTGATGTGGATGCAACTCCGGCTAACATGACCGTTTTCAATATGGGTGCCAGTGGCTGGAGATATCTTGCCAACGGATCAAACCAGGGAACTGCCTGGCGCACACTCAACAACCCGGGTGCTCCATGGGTTGCTGCCAATGCAAGTTTCGGATATGGCCGTACACAGACTACCACCATACCAAGTGGTAATGCAACAGCTTACTTCGTTAAGAGTATCAATATTCCTGATCCTGCATTATACAGCAGTTTCACTTTCACTTACAGTTATGATGATGGAGCCGTGGTTTACGTGAACGGCGCTGAAGTTGGCCGTGCCAACATGCCTGCAGGCACGATCAGCAACACTACCCTGGCTTCCAGCACAAATTATACAACCAATGCTACACTCACAGTTCCATCAAGTGCATTCACCGCAGGTAACAACATCATTGCAGTTGAAGTGCACCAGCGTACTGCCAACAGTTCTAACTGTTATTTTGATATGAGCATGTCGGCAACAGGTTTATCAACTGCGAACTCTTCTTCAGCAGATCTTATTTTACCTGCAGGAACTAACACGATCAAATTTGCAAGGTTATATTGGGGCGGAAGGATAAACAAATCAACAATTACTGCAGCGCCTGATACCCTGCGTAAGATCAAGATCCGTAAAGGAACTTCTGTTGGTTATTCAACAGCTATCGCACCGGTTTCCAATGTTGATACATTTTCGCTCAGCTCAACGGAAGAAATTTACCAGGCTTATGTTGACGTAACGGCTTTCGTTCAGGCCAACGGCGCTGGTACTTATACAATTGCTGACCTGCCTGCTACACCAGGTTCTGTTGGATCTGGCGGTAAATATGCCGGTTGGGCCATCGTGGTTGCTTATGAAAATACAGCCATGAACTATGCCAGTGTTCGTATCTATGATGGTTTCTCAAAAGTATATGACAATGGATCGCCGGTTACTTCAAACATTACCTTAACAGGTTTGAATGTTCCCAACAACCCATTGGCTGCTGAAGATGCGGTAATGGCTACCATGGTATGGGAAGGTGACGGTAACCTCGGGGCCAGTGTAGCCAACCCCGCAGGTGATTATCTCAAAATAAACAACATTGCAGTTTATAATGCCGTAAACCCGGTAAGCAATTTCTGGAACGGTACAATTTCAAGGAACGGTGCTTTTGTTAGCGGAACAAAAAATCCCGATTACTATAACCAGATGGGTATTGATATTGATGAGATCAACGTGGGAACGGGATACAATATTCAACCCAATGCTACCAGTGTTTCATTTGAATTCGGCACAGAGGCCGACCAGTATTTCCCAAGTATATTCTCTTTCGCCATCAGGATGAAAGATCCGGTGATCACGCTTGATAAAACTGTAGCTGATGCCAACAACGATGGCTTTGCTGATTCAAATGAAGAGCTCACTTATACATTAAGCGGAAGTAATAATGGTCCGGGTGCTGCTTACAACGCAACCATCATCGACTCTCTGCCTGTTAACGTTACTTACGTAGCCAATTCACTGGAAATCGTGAATGCTCCGGGTTGCATTGCAGGTATTAAAACCGATGCACAGGGTGATGACAACGCTTTCAAAGGAACCAATGCAGGAAGGGATTATGTGAAATTCTATATCGGTAACAACTGGACTGCAAACAGTGGTGGTGAATTACCATTGGGCAGCACTTATACCGTTAAACTGAAAGTAAGAACACAGGCTATCCCGGGTAGTGTAACAAACACAGCCAGGATAACTGCAAACTCACAAGCCGGCGACCAGTTCATTGATGATGGTACGGCGGTAATATCACCTTCAGGCGGACCGGTAGATGTTAAGCTGAGTTCATTCACAGCGAAACTGGTTAACAGCAACGGTGTACTCAACTGGGTAACAGAACAGGAAGTGAACTCAAGCCATTTTGAGATCGAAAGAAGTGAAGATGCCGTGAAATTTGAAAACCGTGGTTCTGTAAATGCCGCAGGTAATTCATCAACAAAAATTACTTATGGATATAACGACCCGATCAACACATCAGCCAAAGTTGTTTACTACAGGTTGAAAATGGTTGACCTCGATGGAAAATATGAGTATTCAAAAATCATAGCCATCAAATTAAATGGTTCATTCAGCAACGAAAGCTTCTCGGTTTATCCTAATCCTTTTATCAATGATATCAAAGTAAGAATCACCAGCAGTACTGATGAAAATGCAACTTTCAGGATCCTGTCTTTCGATGGCAGGGAACTGGCAAGCCGCAAGATCAGTATCCAGAAAGGAGACAACATTGTTGTACTGAAAGACCTCGGTATGTTGCCAAAAGCAAACTACATACTGGAAATGACAACAGCATCTGATAAGTTAATAACCAAAATAACTAAGAACTAATTTTTGTGGGGGTTTGTTTTGGGGCTGTCCTATAGGACAGCCCTTTTTTTATTTTGCTGATTCAGCGATCGCTATCGCACGGGATAAATGCTCTTTCCGGCATCATAAAAAATCGTTGAGAAGGAAAATAGCTGTTCCCTGGTTCAGTTTTATTATTGTCAAAAAAAAAGTGGAATAAAAGCAACCCCTCCCTGAAAATTCTACCTGAAAAACAGCCCTGGCAATTATTCAAAATGAAACTAATTGCTTCTACCATCAGCAGTGATTCCGCAATAAATGATTGGTCAATAAAAAACAATTTTCCAGATCAGTCTTTTTTCACCTGCCGCAGCTCCAGCATATTCAGACTGTTCGGATGAAACCCAT
>JAFDXA010000180.1 GCA_018268185.1 Bacteroidota bacterium | reverse complement strand
GCACAGCCCCGCCACAGGGAGCACTTTACAGACGAATTCAGGAAAGATGTAAAATAGTTTATCAATTGCCTTTTGGCACAGGCGCATGTGCTTCGAGCCACGCAGATTCTTCATCCGTAAACACCCTCGACTGAATAAAGAATCTTACACCGAGCGGTATCTCGAGGGAAAAGCTGCTGCCACGCCCCGGCGTAACATCCAGGATCAGTTGCGTGTGTTTCCAGTATTCAAACTGGTCAGCATTCATATAAAATTTACAACCATCTGCTTCCCCAAGGCACACATCGCTGCCACCAATGATAAATTCTCCTTCTTTGAAACACATAGGCTGGCTTCCATCACAACAACCGCCACTCTGGTGAAACATTAACGGTCCGTGAACTGATTTCAACTCTGCAATAAGGCCGGATGCTTTTGATGTAACAACGATCCGCTTTACCATGATGATATAATAACAAATTACAAAAATCAAAACCGGGACTTACAGTATCACAACCTGTAAATCCCGGCTTTTCATATCGGCCTATTAAAAGAACCCGAGTTTGCTTTTGCTGTAACTGATCAGCATATTCTTTGTCTGACGATAATGATTCAGCATCATCTTGTGTGTTTCCCTGCCGAATCCTGATTTTTTATACCCGCCGAATGGCGCATGAGCCGGGTAAGCATGATAACAGTTCACCCAAACCCTGCCGGCCTGGATAGCCCTTGGAACCTGGTAAAGTTCATGGGCATCTCTTGTCCAAACGCCTGCCCCCAATCCGTAGAGTGTATCATTGGCGATAGCAACAGCCTCTTCCGTTGTTTTAAAAGTGGTTACCGATGTAACCGGCCCGAATATTTCTTCCTGGAAAATGCGCATCTTGTTATTTCCTTTAAAAATGGTGGGCTTGATGTAGTAACCATGCTCAAGTCCGCTGTTCTGGTGAAAAGCCTCACCACCACAAAGCACTTCTGCACCTTCCTGTTTACCGATATCCATATAGCTCAGGATTTTCCTGTACTGATCTTCCGAAGCTTGAGCCCCCATCATTACGTTGCCGTCGAGCGGGTTTCCTAATTTGATCGCCTTTGTTCGCTGAACTACCCTGTTCATGAATTTCTCATAAATATTTTCATGTACAAGGATGCGTGAAGGGCAGGTACAGACCTCACCCTGGTTCAGTGCAAACATCACAGCACCCTCAACGGCTTTGTCAAAAAAATCATCATCTGCATCTGCTACAGATTCAAAAAATATGTTCGGGCTTTTACCGCCGAGTTCCATCGTAACCGGGATCAGGTTTTCTGAAGCATATTGCATGATCAGTCTGCCCGTAGTTGTTTCACCTGTAAATGCAACTTTATTCACCCTTGGAGAACTTGCCAATGGCTTACCGGCTTCAGGGCCAAAACCTGTAACAACATTCAGTACACCTTTGGGAAGGATATCACCTACCAGTTCCATCAGGCACATGATGCCGGTTGGCGTTTGTTCTGCTGGTTTAACAACAACGGTACATCCTGCAGCCAGTGCAGGAGCTATTTTCCATGCGGCCATCAGTAATGGAAAATTCCATGGAATGATCTGCCCCACCACGCCAATAGGTTCATGCAGGTTGATGCTTACTGTTGTTTCATCATGTTCACTGATGGATCCTTCTTCGCTGCGGATCACGCCGGCAAAGTAGCGAAAATGGTCTATTACAAGCGGAAGGTCTGCTGCACGGGTTTCACGAAGGGCCTTTCCATTATCGATCGTTTCAACGATGGCCAGGTATTCAAGATTGTCTTCAATCACCTGTGCAATCTTCAGCAATAAATTACTCCTGTAAGCAGCCGAAGATTTACTCCAGGTTTTGAAAGCTTCTGTGGCAGCATCAATCGCTTTATCAATGTCGTTTGCATTGCCGCGGGCTGCATGGGTGAATACTTTACCATCAATCGGGCTGATATTGCCGAAATATTCACCACTGTCTGGTGCCACCCACTCACCATTTATATAATGCTCATATTTTTCTTTGAAAGAAGGGCGTGATGCGATGGAGGTTTTTGGCGCATCGGATGTAACAGTACTCATATAGACAATTTTAATCGTTAAACAATACGCCAACTTCCATAAATTAAAAATGCGACGGGTGTACGATTGTACTTTTTTATAGCACAATCGTACTTCTTATTCCTCCAACAGGAAATCATTTTGTAACTTGTAAACACAAACTGATTGTTTTGCCCGGCAAGAATTACTTACATAAAATTGATCTCACCAATCCAAGGTATCTTCAAACTCTGGTCGAGAACAGGCGTGTTTTCAACCTGAATAATTGCGAACTCAATGTGTTTGAAAGTTACCAGGAAACCTACCGGGTGCCGTTAACGTTTAACGATATGGTGATTACGAGCATGATCAGGGGTAAGAAAGTGATGCACCTGTTCGACAAACCAGCATTCGATTACCTCCCCGGCGAATCTGTAATTGTTCCTGCTAATGAAACCATGGTGATTGATTTTCCCGAAGCTAAATCAGATACACCTACCCAATGTATAGCATTGGCTGTTGACCAGGGCTATGTAAATGACACTTTGAATTACCTCAATAATTATTACAACAGTGACCCTGATTCAACGCACAACTGGAAGCTACAGTTCAATCAATATCATTTCGATAATGATACAGAAGTTACAAACCTCATTAATAAGTTAATGCGTGTTTGCAGCAGTGAAGACCGGACGAAAAATATTTATGCTGATCTTAACCTCAAGGAATTACTTATCCGGCTTGTACAAAGTCAGCACCTCGTGCAGGTAAGTATGGAATCTTCCAAAATTACCAATCAAAGCAGGCTGCATTATATTCTCCATTTTATCCAGGAACACCTTACACAAAAGATCAGTACAGATAGCCTCTGCAAAAAAGCATACATGAGCCGCAATGAGTTTTTCAGATGGTTTAGGGAACAGTTTGGCATTACGCCCGTTGATTATATCAATAAAGAAAGAATCAAACTTGCCAAGCAACTGCTGGCTCAAAAGAACAGCACCATAACCGAGGTAAGCTACCAGTGTGGTTTTGCCGATGTGAATTACTTTGTAAGACTTTTTAAAAAGACTGAAGGGGTTACCCCCGGCGCCTACAAGGAATGCCTTTGACAGTTACTGTTAATCACCCCTCATTTTTGGATTCTTTTCATTCCCAGGCTGCTTTCATTGCAATACATCAATAGTTAAGCGTCCCTTGGCTGGGTGGCCTTATTTTCTGGACTTTTATTCATAATTTACTAATTTCATTCAACCTTAATCAAACAGACTTTACAATGAATCGAACCTTTACCCTAATTACAATTCTTTTGTTGTTGGCTTTGATACCCGGTACAATATTATCGCAGGTAACCGGTAAAGAAACCATCGAACTTAAATCCGGAAATTTTACTCCCGATGCCAATGCAAAATCAATCAGCAGGCAATCAGCTTTATGGGAACAAGCCCGTTTTCTAGACAGGTATTTCCTGGTGCTTCAGTTCTATGCGATCCCTGGTGAAACAGAAAAGAACTACCTGGCATCTAAAGGCATCAAGCTGCTGGATTATATCCCGAACAACGCATTTACGGCCTCTGTGCCTGCAGGCTTTGATATTTCGCAGTTACAGTCGGCCAATGTAAGAAGCATATTTACACTCAACCCAACGCAGAAAAATACGATGGCTCTCCTGGCCGGGAAAGTGCCGCCGCTTGCAGTTAAGCAAGCCGGCTATGCAGACATTAATATACTCACTTATGATCGGTTAAGCAGGTCTGAAGTTGAAACAGCTCTATATAATTCAGGCGCTGCCATCATAAATGAAACGGGTGCTTTCAGGATGTTCACCGTAAGGATCGCCAAGGAAAACATCAGCAAGCTGGCTTCATTGTCGTTTGTTCAATGGCTGGAATTCATTGATCCGCCAAACCAACCCGAGAACCTTCCCGGCCGCACACTTCATCGTGCAAGTATTTTAAATGATGGAGTGAGGAACCTTAAAGGCGACAATATCAACATCGGAATCTGGGACGGAGGTACTATCAGTCCGCATATAGATTTTTATCCTACTGGCCGTGTTACTGCAGTTGAAAGCGGTTCTGCAGATTCACATTCTACACACTGTGCAGGTACCATCCTTGGCCGTGGACTTATAAACCCTACTGCAAGAGGAATGGCCCCCAATGCAAATCTCTTCTCTTACAATTATAACGGTGATGTTCAGGCTGAAATGGCTGCCGGTATACCTGCCAATAATTTATTGGTGAGCAGTCATTCTTACCACGACGGATTGGGTGTACAGTGCGGACTTACCGGCGCTAATTCCGCTTACTCGTTGAGAAGCCGGAATACAGACATCAATCTTAACACGAATATTTCTCACCTGCATGTACATTCTGCGGGTAATAACCAATCGAACTGCACCAGTGGCTGGACAACCATTACAGGAACCGGGAAGTCTGCAAAAAATAATATCGTTGTTGCTGCCATCAGCTCTACGGAAGCAATGACCACCTTCAGCAGTTTCGGACCTGTTGCTGATGGCCGTGTTAAACCCGAAATCAGTTCTATGGGATTGAATGTTTTCTCCACCTATCTCCCATTGAATACGTACGGAACCATTTCCGGAACTTCTATGGCTACACCGGGCGTGGCTGGTACAGTAGCTTTACTGGTGCAGGCATACAAGCAACTTAACAGCAACAACCTACCGCCATCTTCCCTTATAAAAAATATTGTTTGCAATGGAGCACGTGATCTTGGCAACCCGGGTCCTGACTACAAATTCGGTTTTGGTTGTATTGATGCCCTTGAAGCCGTTAAGATACTAGAGCAGAACAGGTATATTGTAAACAGCATTGCCAACGGAGCTGCCAACAACAATGTGATCAGTGTTCCTGCCGGCGCTGCAAAACTCAGGGTGATGCTTACCTGGAATGATCCGGCGGGAACGGCCAACGCCAACCCTGCATTGGTGAATAACCTGGATCTTACAGTTGACAATGGCTCTGTTACACTGCCATGGATACTGAATCCTAACAGTCCGGCTACCAACGCAACAAGAGCCGTTGACGCCATCAGCAATATAGAACAGGTAACGATCGACAATCCGGCAGCAGGTAACTATACACTCAAAGTTGCAGGCACATCTATTCCTGTTGGGCCGCAGCAATACTCACTTACCTGGATCATTGATATGCCATATATAGAAGTCACATACCCGAACGGCAATGAATCATTTACCCCGGGTACTTCAGAGATCATTACCTGGAACAAAGCTGGTGTTACAGGAACACAAACCGTTGAATACTCATTGAACAATGGCACAAGCTGGACGACTATTTCGAGCAGTGTAGCTGCAACAGCCACACGCTTAAGCTGGACAGTGCCGGCAGCCAATACCTCTACTGCATTGGTAAGGGTAAGTGCCGGTACCATAACAGATGTGAGTGATGCCAACTTTCATATCCTCAACACCGTAACCGGGTTCTCTATCGGAACACTGGGCAGTTGCAGTTCGGGAGAGATCAAATTCAACTGGACTGCCGTAGCCAATGCCACACAATATGATATTTATAAGCTTGACAATACAACCGGTGCATTTGTTTTACTTGCGGCTGATGTTACAGGCACCACTTATACTGCGAGTGGTTTGCCCCCTGCAACAAGCATGTGGTTCACCATTAAAGCAAAGAACAATACAACAGGTGCTATCAGTGAAAGAGCTATTGCCATAAATGGCACCCCCACCAATGGCAGCGGCGGCCCCGGAGCTGTTGGTTCAATATCAGGCCAGACAAATGTTTGCGGTAATGTTTCCAATATTATATACAGTATCGCCGCAGTGCCCGGTGCAACCAGTTATACCTGGACCGTACCGGCAGGTGCAACCATTGCCAGTGGCCAGGGAACTACAAGCATTACTGTAAACTATATCGCCGGCAGTTCAAATGGTAATATTACAGTTGCAGCAAGCAATGGAACCTGCCAGGGTGCACCTTCATCACTTGCCATCACAACAAACAACACATCAATTGCAGCACCTGTATCAGGAGGCAATCAATCACAAACGATCTGCCCGGGAGGCATTGTTCCAACGCTTACTGCTTCGGCCAATGCAGCACCAGGCTATACGATCATCTGGTATACCAGCGCATCTGGAAACACAACTACCAGCAATCCTGTTTTAAATGCAGTAGGAACAGTTACTTATTATGCAGCAAGCAGGGATAATACCCTGGGTTGCGAAAGTGCTGTAAGAACACCTGTAACCTTAACCATTACATCTGTTTCTGCCGCCTCTGCTACTGCAGGTGGTAACACCAGTTTCTGCCAGGGAGGTTCCGTTGTACTTACTGCCAGCACCGGATCTGCATTTACCTGGAATATGGGAGGATCGCCAATACCGGGCGCCAACGCATCTACGTATACGGTTACGGCTTCAGGATCTTACAGCGTTACTGTTACTGATGGATCCTGCGTAAGCACTTCTGCTCCCATCATAGTAATTGTGAATGCACTCCCGGTTGCAGATATCACAGCCAGCGGTTCGCTTGATCTTTGCGAAGGACAGCAGGTTACACTTACTGCTTCTTCAGGAAATTCATGGCTCTGGAACAATGGGCTTACTGCACAATCAATCACAGTAAACAGTGCAGGGAATTATGCTGTTACAATTACAAACAGCAATAACTGTTCTGCTATTTCAGCTGTGAAAACAGTAACGGTGAACCCAAACCCTACGGTTACGATTTCAGCTTCGCCGTATGTAAATCTCTATCCCGGCATCAGAACAACCTTAACAGCTAATGTAACACCAGCCGGAAATTACCTGTACAACTGGTACCGGAATGGCAGCCTGTTAAGCAATACAGGTGCTACCCTACAGAACATTGGATTGGAAGATATTGGTGATTACCAGGTTACTGTTACCAATGCATCAGGGCTTGCATGCAGCAATAATTCCAACACTTTAAAAATCGCTGATTCGGCTACAGCAGTTTTGTTCATTTATCCGAACCCCAACAGCGGCCAGTTTAAAGTAAACTATTACAGCCCAGTCAGCAACACAGAAAACATATTGAGGATATTTGACTCCAAGGGCTCCCTCGTTTATAAACGCAGTTACATCATGGGAAGTCCCTACCAGGTTATGAATGTTGACCTCGGAAATACAAGCGGAGGTGTTTATTTCGTTGCATTGTATAATAAGTCTGGCAAAAAAATGGCCCATGGAGCCGTTTTGGTCAGGTAAAATAAACAAAGTGTTTTTGGAAGCCGGGGCTTAGTACCCGGCTTTTTTGTTTATACAAATGGTACAGAAGTTGATTCCTACCTGTTATGCAAAACGAATAAATCAATCAACATGAAACCTAACATTGGTATTACAGACAAAAACCTCGCTGCGGTATCTTCACTTTTAACGGCCGTACTCGCAGATAGCATGGTATTGTACAGCAAAACGAGAAAATTTCACTGGAATGTAAAGGGAAATAGTTTTATGGAACTTCATAAATTATTTGAAGCCCAATATACCCAGCTTGAAGAAGCGATCGACGAAATTGCTGAAAGGATCAATAAGCTGGGAAGCCCTGTGATCTGCACTTTAAAAGAATTTCTCGAAAACAGTTCGCTGAAAGAAACCCCCGGAAAGAATCCTGATCAAAACGGCATGCTCAAAGAACTGCTGAATGATCATGAAACGGTGATCAAAGCATTAAGAAAACACATAGAAGATTGCGATGAAAAATACAAGGATGCGGTAACTGCCGATTTTCTTACCGGGCTGATGGCGCAACATGAAACCATCGCATGGACATTACGCAGGTATTTTAAATAGAATTACACTTTCAACTCCATATACAGAACGGCTGCCATTTATACCTGGCAGCCGTTCTTCTTTTCGCTCTATATGGGAAATTAATTCCCCAAAAATAAGTTCTGCACCACAGTAGAGTACTTAAAAACCCGTTGGCTTGATATTGGTTCTTTCATTAGAGGTAAAATAATTCTGTAATCATTAAAAACGACATCTTATGAACAAAGGAAAACTGGTTGTAACGATAGCAGCAAGTGTTGCTGCGGGCGCATTGCTTGGTGTATTATTAGCGCCCGACAAAGGGAAAAAGACAAGGAAACAATTGACAAAAAAAGGACTGGCATTAAAAGAAAACATTAAAGACAAACTTAACATACTAGTTGATGATGCCATTGATGAATATGAAACAGCCAAAGAAAAAGCCTCAGGCATTATTGACAAAGCGCAGGCGAAAAAAGATGCCATTAAAGAGAATCTGAAGGAAGCCCTATCCTGATCAACCGTTGCTAACCTACACTGAACACCAGTAATAATTCAGTATCCAACAGGCTACTGTTTGTTAACCACTAAAAACAAAAGTTATGCAAACAAGTCCATCAGTAATGACTACATTAAGCGGCGTACTGGAAAAACTCCGCATCAGGCGCCAGGATAATGAATTCATTATGTCAGAAAACGGTTTTACGCCCGGGAACAATAAATTCTATGCACCTGAGGACCTCACCATCATCAAAACCTATCGTTTCGAAGGGGAATCAGATCCGTCTGATTCATCAATTCTTTATCTTATAGAAGCCAAAGACGGACTGAAAGGATATAGTATTGATGCCTATGGTGTTTATTCAAACCACGAAGCCGACTACGATGACTTCATCAGGAAAATAAAAGTTGAGGACCGGGAAGACCAGGTATTGTTCAACGACTAAATTCTTTAACCCATGCAAAAATATGCTGTTTATTACCTGGTCATATTACTCAGCACAATGCTTTTGAGCAGTTGCCAGGCAGTTGAAACCATTTTTAAAGCCGGTATGTGGTGGGCATTTATCCTTGTGATAGGCGGATGTGCCCTTATATTCTGGATATTATCCAAATTCAAAAAATAAGCCGGGGATTTTAGAAAAAGAAAGCAGTAGCCTTTACTGCTTTCTTTTT
>JAFDXA010000017.1 GCA_018268185.1 Bacteroidota bacterium | reverse complement strand
TCCATCCTGGTCCAACTAGCTTTTCGTCGCTGGTTTTATGGCAGCTGCTGCACTTTACACCGTAAATTTTTTCGCCGGTTGCAGCCATTGTTTCATTCAGCTTTGCATCTACTTCTACGTTGGTGAATTTTCCTTCTCCCCTATTGGGATCATAAGATGGATTGCCATTTTCCGATTTAGGTGTTGATTGTGTTGACGTTACAGGCTCAACACTACTGCCGGCGCCGCCTCCGCAGGCCATCATAAAAAAAACTGCCGACAGGACAAGTGCTATTTTTTTCATATACTTTTGTTTTAAATTGATTTGATGACACAAGATTACTATGATGCAGAAGGGTAAATTATGCGTCGAATCATATTTTTATCAGAACTGACGAAGATCAGTTCTCTTCATTTGATCCATTGATAAAACCAAAACCTCTCCAGCACCTAAAGTGACTCAAATCATATAAGCACAGATTTAGAATCAGCATTGGCGGGCTTTGCTCATTTTATTTTTAACGCACAATTTTTAAGCATGATGATTGAGATCGATACATTACTGGCTTATGGTGCAGCTTATAAAAAAGTGGCCGCCCGTGAGATTATATTCAGTGAAGGAGCCTCATGCC
Organism: Bacteroidota bacterium; assembly: GCA_018268185.1. Classification (GTDB taxonomy): domain Bacteria; phylum Bacteroidota; class Bacteroidia; order Chitinophagales; family Chitinophagaceae; genus Ferruginibacter. The sequence continues at coordinate 3,861 of JAFDXA010000017.1, read as the reverse complement.
ATTTTTATCATCAGCTTATTGAAGGTTCTGTTCGTTGGGTAAATGTAGATGATGAAGGACGTGAAGTACTTCAGTATGTGGTTGATCCGGGAGAAAGTTTTGGCGAGTTTCCACTGTTTGATGAACAACCGTACGCAGCATCAGCTATCGCAGAAAAAGATTCGCTCGTCATCAGGCTTAATGTCCATTCTTTCAAAACCTTGCTGAAAGAAAACCCTGCCATTCATTTTGAATTCAGCAAACTTCTTGTACAAAGGATAAGGTTCAAATTTTTTATTCTGAAAGAAATGGCTCACCACAATCCCGAACACCGCATTGTTTCATTATTGGAATATTTCAAAAAAATTAAAAAATATATCTGCCCCAAATGCCACAAGGTGAATCTCACGCGGCAACAACTTGCAGACATGACCGGCCTACGCGTTGAAACTGTTATACGTGCTATGCGACACTTACATGAAACAGAAAAACTCACCATTACAAGGGGAAAGGTTTACTATTAATGTGATTGCAATCATATTCGCCGGGGCGAATAGCATTTATCTTGCCTGCAGTTTATGTATTCCTTTTCCTTACAACGCTGGATAAAAATCTCACTATTCAATCTGCTGGTCGTTTCCATGATCGGTGTTGTTCTCAGGTATAAGATCGCCTTCAGTTTTCCCTGGATCGACCAGAAACACCTGCTGCACGGGCATTCTCATTTTGCTTTCAGTGGCTGGTTATCGCAGGTATTGATGGCATTATTGGTTGCGCAACTGCCCAAACGAGGCCTGCAGGTTCAGGAAAAAAAATACAATATCCTGCTCTCCGTTAACCTTATCAGTTCTTATGGTATGTTGGCCAGTTTTCCTTACCAGGGTTATGGGATTTACTCAATTTTTTTTTCAACACTGTCGATAATCACTGCTTACTGTTTTGCGATCGTTTACTGGAGAGATATTAATTCAGCAACGGCCAAAAATCCTTCAGGTAGCTGGTTCAAGGCAGGTCTTTTTTTTAATGCCGTTTCTTCAGCGGGTGCATTTGCCCTGGCCATTATGATGGCTAATAAAACGACTCACCAGAACTGGTACCTGGCTGCCATTTATTTCTTTCTTCATTTTCAATATAACGGCTGGTTTTTCTTTGCCTGTATGGGGTTGCTGGTCGACAGTCTGAATGATATTGCTCCTCATGTAGCTGCACTTAAAAAAGCATTCACCGTATTTGCCCTTGCCTGTATACCTGCTTACCTGCTCTCTACGCTATGGATGAAACTGCCTTTCCCGGTTTATGCCATTGTTATTGCAGCCGCCATTGCACAGGTAATCGGCTGGTTCTGGCTGATGCGTTTTATCATCAGGCATTACCATCTTATAAAAAACAATTTGCCAGCTATCACACGTTGGATAATTGGCTTTTCATTGCTTGCCTTCAGCATAAAATTCCTGTTACAACTTGGTTCCGTTATACCCGTTCTGAGTACACTTGCTTTCGGGTTCAGGCCGGTTGTAATAGGTTACCTGCACCTGGTACTGCTTGGCTGTATCAGTCTTTTTATACTTGGCTATCTTTCAGCGCATGGTTTTATCAGCATAGGAAAGATTACAAGACTGGCCATAATCATTTTTGTTTCAGGTATTATATTGAATGAGTTGCTGCTGCTGGTACAAGGTATTTGCGCTATGAAGTATATACCGATCCCTTATATCAATGAATCATTATTGGGTGCGGCCTTGATCATGTTCAGTGCGCTCTTACTGTTGAACCTGGGTCAGTACCTGGCTAAAGATAAAAGACCTATGTAAACAAAAAAGGAGCAGGCTTAACACCTGCTCCTTCACTATTTTATCAGAACGTACCTGGAATTATTCTTCTTCGTCGAAGCTCATAGCTTCTTTGGTAGTCATCAGCAATTCATATTCTTCTTTGCTACCAACGATCATGTTCTCAAATTCACGCATACCTGTACCGGCAGGAATATGATGACCAGTGATCACGTTCTCTTTCAAACCGAGCATAAGGTCTGTTTTACCCTGGATGGCAGCAGAGCTCAATACTTTCGTTGTTTCCTGGAATGATGCGGCACTGATCCAGCTTTGTGTACCCAGTGAAGCTTTCGTAATTCCCAGTAACAATGGAGAAGATGTAGCAGGGCGTGCGTCGCGGTATTCTACCAGCTTCTTATCAGCCCTTCTTAATACTGAATTTTCTTCCCTTACTTCGCGGAGCGTAACGATCTGACCTGGTTTCAGTTTACCACTTTCACCATTATCTGTTACCACTTTCTTATCGAAAATGTAATCGTTCTCGGTGTTGAAGTCGAGGCGATCTTCTGTATCTCCTTCAAGGAATTTGGTATCACCGGCATCTTCGATGGTTACTTTACGCATCATCTGGCGAACGATCACTTCTATATGCTTATCGTTGATCTTTACACCCTGTAAGCGGTAAACTTCCTGGATTTCGTTCACTACATATTCCTGAACGGCGAAAGGACCTTTGATCGCCAGGATATCTGCAGGAGATATCTGTCCATCACTCAATGATGCACCTGCTTTCACAAAGTCGCCATCCTGAACCAATATCTGGCGGCTCAATGGAACGAGGTATTTGCGTACAACACCATCTTTCGCTTCTACGATGATCTCCCTGTTACCACGTTTGATAGCGCCGAATGTAACCACACCATCAATTTCGCAAACCACAGCAGGGTTGCTTGGGTTCCTTGCTTCGAACAGTTCAGTTACACGTGGCAGACCTCCCGTGATATCCTTCAGTTTGCTTAAAACCCTTGGAATCTTAACGAGTACCTGCCCGCTCCTTACATCATCACCTGATTCAACCACGATATGTGATCCTACAGGCAGGTTGTAAGTTTTCTTATCTTTTCCTTCCACGATGATCGCCGGAAGTTTGGTTTTATCTTTTGTTTCGATAACCACTTTTTCACGGTGACCTGTTTGTTCATCAGCTTCATCACGGTAAGTAACACCTTCGATCACTGATTCAAACTTAACAGAACCGTTTGTTTCGGCAATGATAACGTTGTTGTATGGATCCCATGTGCAGATCAGATCTCCTTTTGCTACTTTCTGACCGTCTTTCACATTCAGCACAGCGCCATAAGGGATGTGCATGGTGTTGAGCATACGATCTGATTTCACATCAAGGTTCCTGATCTCACCGGTACGACCGATTACAACATGAACTTTCTTGCCTTCATTATCTTCACCGGTTACGGTACGAAGACCATCGAACTGAAGAACACCATCAAATTTTGCATGCAACGATGATTCAACAGAAGCAGATCCAGCCACACCACCCACGTGGAAAGTACGGAGGGTAAGCTGTGTACCAGGTTCACCGATCGATTGTGCTGCGATGATACCAACGGCATCACCACGTTGCGCCAACATACCGGAAGCCAGGTTCTTACCATAACATTTCACGCACACACCACGCTTGCTTTCGCAGGTAAGTACAGAACGGATCTCAACTACTTCCAGTCCTGATTCTTCCACACGCTTGGCAGCATCTGTGCTTATTTCTTCACCGGCTGTAAGGATCAGTTCTTCACTTACCGGGTCGTACACATCGTGCAATGATGTACGTCCTTCGATCCTGTCGCTCAGCGGTTCAATAATATCTTCGTTATCTTTTAATGCAGAAATAGCGATACCTCTCAATGTTCCGCAATCTTCTTCATTGATCACAACATCCTGTGCAACGTCTACCAGCCTACGGGTAAGGTAACCGGCATCCGCTGTTTTGAGGGCCGTATCCGCCAGACCTTTACGGGCACCGTGCGTTGAGATGAAGTATTCCAATACGCTCAGACCATCTTTGAAATTCGCCAGGATAGGGTTTTCAATGATC
>JAFDXA010000179.1 GCA_018268185.1 Bacteroidota bacterium | reverse complement strand
TAATTCTTCACTACACCAACAATGCTGTGTGGATTTTCTCCCCCGGGCCAGGAGATCACCTGCCCGATTGGATCTTTTGTTTTATCGAGATAGGTTTCTACAAAAGCTTCGTTCACCATACAATTTGAAATCGTGTCTGCCACGTTTTTGTAACTGAGATACCTTCCTTTAGCCATTGGTATCTGCAATGTCTGCAAAAACTTATCATCAATATGTTCATAGTAGGTCCAGTCTGTTTGCTTACCGTTTACTTCCAGTATCGTACGGTTCATATCACCGCTCTTGGTGCCAACAGATAGAATACCGGGATCTTTCTCCAGTTCGGCTTTAAGCCTGCGCAATTCTGCCGGTTTACCCCAGGGGAATTCGAGGTGCATCATGTTGTTCACGTTGTAACCAAGATCCTGGTGAGTGATAAAATCAAACTGCCTGTTGAAAATGATGGTGCCTGTAATCAGCGCCACTGCAATAACAAACTGTAATACCACGAGGGATTTGCCGATTATATTTCTACCGCTAAACCTGAAGCGACCATAAAGTGTTTGCACCGGGCTGAAACCTGAAGCAATGAAAGCCGGATAAAATCCTGCCAGCAATGAAACCACGATCACCAGGATGCCACTCATTATCAATGTATCTGTTTTGAGCAGGTAAGAAAAGTTAAATTCCCTTTGTGCGATCGCGTTAAATGCGGGCAGAGCCAGCTGAGCCAGCGCCAGCGCAACTATAAATGCGATAATTGCAGTTACAAATGATTCACCGAGGAACTGCATTACTACCTGTTTGCGTGAACCTCCTGATACTTTACGGATACCGATCTCCTTATTACGCTGTATGCCTCTTGCCAGGGCTATATTTATAAAATTGATACAGGCGATCACAAGAATAAGCAGGGCAAGGCAGGATAGTATGTAAGAATACTTTGAATCACTCCAGTAACTCAACCCATTGCTGGCATAAAAATTACTGTCGAGGTGCATATCGAACAAAGGCTGAAGTTTGTATTCCATCTTTGTAAGTCCATACTGGTGTTTATTCTTCTCCCAGCTGTCTCCTGTATGTTTCACATATACCGGGAACAGTTTCTTTTCTACTTCCCTGGCATCAGCATCGCTGCGCAACAGAAAAAAAGTATTCAGGTAAAGTGTACCCCAGTTGTTGACCTTGGCATTGTATTCGGCAGGATCTGTTGGGTATTGGTGCTCAAATGATATGAGCATATCAAACTGCAATGATGAGTTGGCCGGCATTTTTTTAACCACGCCGGTAACTTCAAAGGGTTCAAAATTATCTTCTACATCTATCTCAACAACTTTTCCCATCGGGTTCTCGGTACCGAAATACCGGGCCGCAGCTTCATCCGTTAGTACAACTGAATTTCTTGTTTTGAGCATACCGGCAGGATTCCCTTTGATGATGCCGATTGAAAACATATTGAAAACAGCATTATCGGTATACAGCACTTTGGCATCTATTCCTTCATTACCTTTCTTGGTGGCCATATCCCATCCATTGATCCGGCAGTAAGATTCTATCCCTGGTACTTCTGCAGCAAACACTGGTCCGTGAGGCATCCCTGTATTACCACCTCTTGTTTCCAGGCCGGAAGTATCGGTAACGGTTCTTACCAACCGATATATATTTTTGCCTTTGCTGTTGAACTTGTCAAAATTCCATTCATCCATCACGAATAACATGATAAGGACAACACTGGCCAGGCCGATGGCGAGGCCCGTGATGTTCACGAACGAAAGCATTTTGTTGCGGGCAATATTCCGGAAGGCTGTTTTAAGATAGTTTCTGAACATAGCAGTGGGTTTATTCGGTTCTGATACTTTTTACGGGATTGGCAAGCGCTGCTTTTACAGATTTATATCCTACAGCCAACCATGCGATCACGAGTGATAAAAGCACGGCGCCAATAAAAACGAAGGGAGAAAGCCTGATCCTGAAAACAAAATTCTGCAACCATGAATTCATCATATAATATGCTACAGGTATGGCTATCAGCGAACCAATCACTATGAGCAGTGTAAATTCTTTTGAGAACAGAACTACGATCTGGCCAACAGAAGCGCCCAGTACTTTCCGTACTCCGATCTCTTTTGTTTTCTGAACTGCCATGAATGTAACAAGTCCGTATAACCCCAGGCAGGAAATGAAAATAGCTATACCCGCAAATATTTTATACAGCAGTGCCAGTTGATCTTCCTGCTTGTAAAAATCAGTGATATCATCTTCTACATAAGATGAAGTATAAGCAAATGCCGGGAAGGTTCTGTTCCAGGAAGCTTCAACTGCCGCCTGTGTTTTCTTTATCTCTGAAGACCTCAGTTTAACAGAAGCTACGGTATAAAACTGCCTGCTTTGTGCTATGATCGTAGGCTTAACATCTTCTCTTAAAGAGTTGGTTTTAAAGTCTTTCACCACACCAACAATTTTATTCCAACGCTGTGATCCCATCCTGATGTCTTTTCCGATAGCCAGTTGAGGATCCTTCAACCCAAGTTTCTTTATCAGTGTTTCATTAACAACAACCTCGTTTGTTGTATCACTTTCTGTGTATCCCCTGCCCGCAGCCATCTTCAGTCCAAAAGTTTTGAAATAATTTTCGTCGGCGAATTTTATGAACAGGTTAAAGGTTTCATCGGGTTTGTGATCGAAAGCAAAATTGGTTGACCAGTTGCTTTCGGAAGAAGGAATATCACTTGAAAAGCTTACGGATTCTACACCCGGCACCTGCATCAGTTCACCGGCAAATGATTTTTGATGAGATTGGGCCAGGCTATCAACATTTGATCGCATCACGAACAATGCATCTTTTACAAACCCGAGGTCAGCATTCTTTACAAATTTCATTTGCGCTATGGCAACTATGGTTCCGATAATCAACACCTGAGAAATAGCAAATTGTGCTACAACAAGCCCTCTTCTCAACGAAATGCCTCCCACTGTTGCAGATGTGATCTTGTTTTTCAATGCCAGTACCGGTTTGAAACCAGAAAGGATCAGGGCCGGATAAACACCTGCCAGTAATGTAACTACGATGATGAGCAACAAAGTGAAGCTGATCGTTTGCCAGTTGAACAGGCTTAATTTTTCTTCGATCGAGGCAACATGACTTACAAAGGGCAGACTGATAAGTGCCAGCAGAAAACCGAGCAACACAGAACAGGTAACAATGAAGGACGTTTCTCCGATAACCTGTCCAAACAACTGGCGGCGGTAGCTGCCGAGCACTTTTCTTATTCCTACTTCTTTGCTTCTTCCAACAGCCTGGGCTGTAGATAGGTTGATAAAATTGATGCAGGCCATCAGGATGATAAAAACACCGATCAGCATGAGTGTAAGCAGCGTTGATTTATCAGTAGTATGCCCGCCAAAGGTTTCAAAACGTTTATCGAAATGAACAGCACTCAAAGCCTGCAGGTAATTCGTTCTTTCATTTCCCCTCACTTTCTGGTAATGTTTGTTACCGAATGCAAGCAATTGCTTATTGAACATATCGGGTGTCATGTTATCCGGCATCCGCATGTATATATGAAAATTGCTGGTTGTGGCGCCCCAATCAGTGCTGTAAAAGAAAAGTCCATCGCTTTTTTTAACCGTTTCAAAAGAACTAACGATCTGCAACCTGTAATCGGAATTCAGTTTTGTGTTCTCAAGTATGCCAACCACTTCTACGGTAACAGTGTTATCCAGCCTGAGGAATTTCCCAACAGCATCTTTCCAGTTGCCGAAATATTTTTCTGCCATCTTCTGTGTGAGAACGGTCACATTTGGTTCTTTCAGTAATTCCGGTGAGCCAACGAGCCATTTGTAGTTGAAGATTTTGAAGAAAGCCGGATCAGCGAAAAAGAATCCTTCGTTCTCTATGAATTTTTTATCAGAAGTCGATGCATTCGGATCAGTTCCAAGCACAGTAACCTGGCTGCCGTAATTGATCATCAGCGTTCCGAAAGTTGTTTGTGGAAAATCCAGCCGCAACGCATCGAGCGCCGGGAAAGGAATACCCGGATTGTATTCCGTATTCTCCTGTCTCTTATCCTGCGTTACAATGTGATAAATATTTTTATAATCCGGCTGAAACGTATCATAGCTCATTTCATATTTAACTACGGCAAACAAGAGCAGGCATGACGCTATACCGATAGCCAGGCCGGTAATATTGATGAAAGAAAAAGCCTTGTGCCGGGCAAGATTTCTCAATGCTGTTATGAAATAATTCCTGATCATACTACGGGATTTTGTTGATGGCAGCTGCTTTATTTTCCGAACTGACACCGGTTTTACGCCCTTGTTCACGGGCTTTAATAAGATTATTTTGGCAATTGGGTATTGATCCAGAGGCCACCTGCATTGCCAGATACATCAGTGCAAACATGAGCACAAACCTTGTTAAAAGCATTGCAGCGATTTTACCGGTTTGCTGGATCAATGTTGAAGAATTTGTTCTTTGCATTTTTAAACCTTTTTACGATTATTCGGTACGAAGGCTTTTCACAGGATTTGCAACAGCGGCTTTGATGGCCTGGTAACTTACTGTAAGGACCGAGATCAGCAAAGTAAGCAAGGCGGTGAAAGCAAACACCTGCCATTGTATCTTAACCCTGTAAGGATAGTCCTGTAGCCATTTGTGCATCAGCCACCAGGCTACCGGGCATGCCAATACAAATGATATCATAACCAGTTTCAGAAAGTCTTTCGATAATAAAGTGGTAATACCGGCAACAGAAGCGCCCAGTACTTTTCTTACGCCGATCTCTTTCACACGGTTTTCAGCCATATAGGTAGCAAGACCAAAAAGTCCGAGGCAGGAAATAAATACCGTTAATGCTGCGAACAAAGCGGCAGAAGTTCCTGTGCGTTGTTCCACTTTAAATTTGGCCGCATATTCTTCATCAATAAAATTCGGCTCGAAAGGATATTCAGGATTATATTTCTTGAAAATAGCCTGGGCCTTCTTCATATTATCTGCTGTACTGTTCACCGGGTTCAGTTTAAAATGCATCACGTTGAACCATGATTTACTCCCTTCAATGATCATGGGTTTGGTAGGATAGTAAGGCGACTGCAAAATAAAATCACCGATCACGCCAACAATATGCCACTCCCTGTCATCATCTTTAACGATCTGCCCTATCGGGTCTTTGAACTTCATCACTTTGGCGGCAGATTCATTGATGATCATGGCTGTTGAATCGGTAGGAAACTGTGTAAGGTTAAAATCACGGCCTTTGACCAGTTTGAACCCAGCTGTTTTTACAATATTTTCATCAGCACAATACCTGTCGAAATCAGTTTTGTCATTCGGATCCTTACCGGCCCACTCAAAGCCCCAGCTATCACTCCATCCTTGAGTAAGCGGTGCACTTGTTTTTGTTACGGATGTTGCTACACCTTCACTTATCAGTTCATTTTTGATGGCTGCATAATGCTTATCTATATCACCGGTGAGGAAATGATACACGAGATTTTCCCTTGCATAACCACTTTCTCGTTTCTGCGCATGATCGATCTGCTGTTTTACGATCGTTGTGCAGATGATGAGTATAATGGCAAAAGTGAATTGCAGTACAACCAGCAGTTTCCTAGGCGTTATCAAAGCATGATCTGCTTTAAATGTCCCTTTCAAAACCTTTACAGGTTGGAAGGATGATAAGAAGAAAGCGGGATAGCTTCCTGCCAGCAGCCCTGTTAAAATCACAAATCCGATACCTGCAAGCCAGAAATAAGGGTTACTGAAATCCAAAGCGAGTTCTTTTCCAGCCAGCTTTCCAAATGCCGGCAATGACAATTCAATAAGTATAAGAGAAATTAAACCGGCAAGAAAAGCCAGCAATATAGATTCACCGAGAAACTGGCCGACCAATGATCCTTTCTGTGCTCCTACTACTTTACGTATTCCTACTTCCTTGGCACGCTTCTCACTCCTGGCTGTACTCAGGTTCATGAAATTGATGCAGGCGATGAGCAGGATAAAACCGGCGATGATACCAAAGAGTTTTACAAAATCTATCAACCCGCCATCTTCCTTTCCATCTGTGAAATTGGAATACAGCCTCCAGCGGCTCATCGGGTAAAGGAACATTTCCCATTTGGGATCCTCATCTTTTGAGTAGCGGATTTTCATTCCCTTCATCACAGCATTCGCTGCTTCAATAGATGTGTTCTTTCTAAGCATCACATAGGTACGGGTAGAATTGTTACCCCAACTGCTGTCGTCTTCACCACGCTTGATAAGATAATCCCAGGGAAGCAGGTATTCAAAATTGAAACGGGTATCTTTTGGCAGGTCTTTTAATACGCCGGTAACCGTAAAGTTGTCTTTGTTATCGATCTTGATCACTTTACCCATCGCATCCTCATTGCCGAATATTTTCTTTGCCAGTTTTTCTGTGAGTACGATAGATGATCCGTTGCTCAGTGCTGTTTTTTCATTTCCCTTAGCCAGCGGAAAACTGAACATCTGGAGAAAGCCTGTATCAACCATGTTACCGGAAACAGTAAGACGTTTTTCTCCCACGCTGAACAGTAAACTGTTTGGCCAGTTCACACGAACAGCACGCTCAACCTGCGGAATGTCTTTTTCAGTAGCTCTCGCCAGGGCTTTGGGTGTTGTATTCCAGCATTGAAGTTTTCCGCTGAAAGTTGCTTTGTTCCATGCTTCATATATCCTGTCGCGGTTCTCATGAAACTGATCATAATCGAGTTCGCTTTTGATCCATAAAGAGATCAGTACGGCCGCAGCCATGCCGATAGCAAGCCCGGATATATTGATGAAAGAAAAACCTTTGTTCCGCAACAGGTTCCTCCAGGCTATTTTGAAAAAGTTTTGTATCATGGCTATATTTTCAATTAACAGTTAAAGAAGGATTGTTATATGCTATACCAGTATATTCTCAGTCACGGTTTGCCCGTCGAGCATGCGTATGATGCGGTGACTGTAACGGGCATCATGCTCTGAGTGAGTAACCATGATGATGGTTGTTCCTTTTTCATTAAGATCAGTGAGCAGTTGCATTACTTCATTACCGTTGGATGAATCGAGGTTACCGGTAGGTTCATCTGCGAGTATGAGTTTGGGATTGTTCACCACTGCCCTAGCAACAGCAACCCTTTGTTGCTGACCACCAGATAACTGCTGTGGGTAGTGATTGCGGCGGTGCATGATCTGCATTTTATCGAGTACATCTTCTACACGTTTCTTACGGTCTGAAGCTTTTACGCCAAGATATATGAGCGGAAGTTCTACATTTTCATATACCGAGAGTTCATCGATCAGGTTAAAGCTCTGGAAAACGAAACCTATGTTCTTTTTACGAAGTTCAGCCCGCTTGCGTTCATTGTAACCGGCGATCTCAACACCGTTAAAAAGAAAACTTCCGTCATCGGGATCATCAAGCAATCCTACAATATTCAACAGGGTTGATTTGCCACAACCGGATGGCCCCATCACTGCAACGAATTCCCCGTCTTTTACTTCAAATGAAAGTTTATTGAGCGCTACCGTCTCTACATCTTCTGTACGGTAGATCTTTTCAAGGTTTGTAATTTTTATCATGGCTGTTGTTTTATCAGAATTTTGAAAGAAATGGATTGCAAACAAACATCTCTCCTCCATTTTTTGCATCGCTGGAAGGGCTGCAGTTTTTGGCTTCACGAGAACTTACTTTCTCCGGGCTGAGTTCCTGGAAAAGAAATCCTGTGAGTAAAACCAGGGATAAGACGAGCAAATAATTTTTTTTCATGGCTATACTTTAAGTTGGTTATTTAGTCTTTTTTCAATACCAGTTCCTGCATGTCGTTGTAGTTTTCGTAGGAAGAAGTAACAACTTTGTCTCCTGGCTGCAATCCCTGCAGCACTTCATAATATTCAGGGTTCTGACGGCCAAGCTGGATATCTACTTTGTAGGCTTTGTTGCCGTTACCGTTCACTTTAAAAATCCAGTTACCGCCCGTTTGCTGGTAAAAACCGCCCTTGGGTAACAACAATGCCTGGGTTTCTTCGCTCAATGCCAGCCTGATCTGCATGGTTTGTCCCCTGCGGATTCCCTGCGGCGTTTCGCCGTCAAATTCCATATCCACCTGGAACCTGCCGTTTGTTACCTGTGTAAATACTTTTTTTATGGTGAGGTTGTATTTTTTTCCGGCGAAATCACATTCACCAGATAAGCCGATGAATATTCTTGACAGGTAATGCTCATCAATTTCAACCCTTACTTTGTAACCGCTCATTACATCTATCTGTCCCAGGCGTTCACCTTTATTTTTTGATTGACCGAGTTCTACATCTAAAGAAGTAAGCTGCCCATCAACAGGAGCACGCACGATCAGGTCTCCTACTTTCTGCCTCATAACATTCAATGCATTCTGGGAACCTTCATACGACTGGCGTGCCTGTTTTAACTGTTGTTCGTTGGATTCTGCATCCTGCTGCATGATCTTATCACTCAGTTTTTTCTTTTCCAGCAGGTAGTTATAATTATTCTCTGACTGCTGGAACTCCTGCTTACCGATCACTTTTTCTTCATACAGGTGTTTGTTGAGTTTGTAAACACGCTCTGCTTCTTTCAACTGGTTATCGATATCTGTCTGTTGATTCAGTTTACTAACCGTATTCTGTTGGGCCGCATTCTTTGATATCTGCATTTGAGTAAGCAGGTTGTAAACGTTGGTTTGCTGTGTAACCAGGCCGAGTTGCAGATCTGTATTTGATAAGCGGAGGATTGGCTGGCCTTTTTTCATCATAGCGCCATCCTCAACATATTTCTCTTCCACCCTTCCGCCTTCAACGGCATCGAGGTAAATGGTTGTTTGCGGAAGCACCACACCATTAACGGGAATGAATTCCTGGAATGCCCCCTTCCTGATATCACTGATGGTGATCCTGTCGGCATTTACATTCAGACTGTTCTTTCCTGATGTAAAAAAATAAGCTGCCGCTGCAAGACCGATTATTGCCACTGCAATAATGATCCCCATGATTCTTTTCTTTGGCCATCCTTTTTTTTCTATTACTCTGTCCATATTATCTGCTTATTATAAACTTGATCAATATAACTGTGCCAGATTTCAACCAACTGAAAGTCAGCGACTTAATTTTTAATCCCGAAGCAAAGTGTTCGGTTTTGATACAACTTGTGTTCGGTTTTGATACATCGTACACCTGCATCAGAGAGAGAACCTTCTCCTGTTAAAATTTTTCCTTTGCCTTTGGATATTCCACAATTCTGCGGCGCTGAAAACCTTTTCTGATGTTTTGTAAAACTCAGTGGCGATGGTTTCCTTCACCTGGCTGGTAAGTCCGGTCAGTTCGAGTGAACTGATTTTCTTTAAAAGCGTATTTGATTGCATTTTCATAACTATTAATTTTTATGGTTTAGATTAATTTTAAAAAGCACTCCTGCGAACACTGATCGATTTCCTGCGGCGCTGAATATTCCACAGGTCAGCATTGCTGAATACTTTTACAGTTGAATGTTGCTGAACAGTAAAAACATTTGATTCAGTTTCAAGTTTGCTGCTGTTGGCTCCTGAAGTCTGCAAGTTTGAAGAGCCTGGGAAATATGTTTTCATTTTTTTTGTTTTGCTAACTATATAATGAATGCCGTGCCAAAACATAAACGATTGCTTTTCAATACCTGTAAAAATCATGTGCAGTAAAAACTGTTCGGTTTCGATACAGTCTATATCCGTTTTTGATACAGTTGATCCAACCAGTAGCAGCCTTGATAAAAAATCTGAAAAAAAATTTTTGTAAATAAACTATCATTGTGCTTTCAAACTCATAAACAGGATGGTATTAAAGAACGCCAGCGTATTGATCATTGACGATGACACAGATGTGTTGACTGCTGTCAAACTCCTGTTAAAGACAGAAGCAAGAGAAGTTGTAACCGAAAAAAATCCTGAAAACATTCACGCATTGCTGAGTAAAACGAAGTATGATCTTATCATGCTCGATATGAATTTCAACAGCAGCATCAACACCGGAAATGAAGGCATCTTCTGGCTAAAGGAGATCAGGAAACTTGATGAAAATGCATCGGTGATCATGATCACTGCTTACGGAGATATTGACCTGGCAGTACGTTCATTGAAAGAAGGCGCATCTGATTTTATTGTTAAGCCCTGGCACAATGAAAAACTGATAGAAAGCATCAGGGATATTCTCAGATCAAAAGATAAAACGCCCGGGCAACAGGTTGAGCAGCCTTCAAGATCAGCATCCAAAGGCATGATCGGCGATTCCGAAACGATGAAAGATATTTTTTTCAAGATTGAAAAGATCGCACCTACAGATGCCAACATTCTTATACTTGGTGAAAACGGAACCGGTAAGGATCTTATAGCAAGAGCAATTCATGATCAATCCCTGTGTGCATCAAAACCATTTGTAAAAGTGGATGTAGGCGCATTAACTGAAACACTTTTTGAAAGCGAATTATTCGGTCATAAAAAAGGAGCTTTCACCGGGGCCGGGGAAGACAGGCCCGGTAGGTTTGAAACAGCAAATGGCGGAACACTTTTTCTTGATGAAATCGGAAACATTTCCATGCAGCAACAGGCAAAACTGTTGAGTGTGCTACAGAATCGCCAGGTATCCAGGGTTGGCAGCAACGATATCATTCCCATTGACATCCGGTTGGTTTGTGCTACCAACCTGCCGCTTGCAGAACTGGCCAATGAAAACCGTTTCAGAAAAGACCTTGTTTACCGCATCAATACAGTAGAGATCATGGTGCCGCCATTGAGGAAACGTGGTGCAGATATCATATTGCTTGCAAAGCATTTTGCCAAACAATATGCCGGCAAGTATATGAAACCGGATCCGGAATTCGACAGCAGCGCTGTTGAGAAACTGGAGTCCTATCATTTCCCGGGTAACGTGAGAGAATTACAATACACCATGGAAAGAGCCATCATCATGTCGGATGGAAGCAGGTTAACATCGGCTGACCTTTTATTCTCTCCCATTGAATCGGCCGCTGAACAAAGTACGGCAGAAACCGTATCCAACCTGGGCGTGGTAGAGAAAAATACCATTCTTCGTGTTATCGAGAAACATCATGGTAACATCAGCAAAGCTGCCAAGGAACTTGGACTAACACGTACCGCTTTATACAGAAGACTTAATAAATATGACATTTAGAGATCTTAAATGGAGGATACTGCTGAAGGTGATACTTGTTTTCATCACGCTGATTGCGGCTGCATGGCTGCTTGTACACGCCTATTATGTTTATTTTGCCATCATACTTCCACTTGTGATTTACCAGGGCTATGACCTGTATAATTTCCAGCATAAGGCTGTGGATGAACTGGACCAGTTCCTGGAATCCATTCAATACAGGGATTTCTCCCGCCACTTTGATGTAAAACATGCACCCAGTGAACTACAATCATTGCGCAAAGGCTTCAACCAGATCAACAGCACGTTCAAAGTGATCAGCAAGGAAAAAGAAACCCAGTATCAATACCTGCAGAAAATACTTGAACTCGTTGAAACCGGTATTCTTTCTTATGAAGCAGAAACCGGCGAAGTGATGTGGATGAAT
Source organism: Bacteroidota bacterium (assembly GCA_018268185.1). Lineage (GTDB taxonomy): Bacteria > Bacteroidota > Bacteroidia > Chitinophagales > Chitinophagaceae > Ferruginibacter. The sequence continues at coordinate 1,991 of JAFDXA010000179.1, read as the reverse complement.
GAATCGCTGAAGAAAATGCTGGAACTTCCTTACCTGAAAACAATACACTCTTTAAGCAAACGGGATGAGCAATTGTACCAGGATGTGATCAGCCTCAAACCCGGCGAAGGAAAGATCGCCAGCGCTCAACTTGAGAAAGGCAGTTTTAAAGTATTGATATCGGCTACTGCATTCCAGACAGAAGAAAAAAAATTCAAACTCGTTGCATTCCAGAATATCAATGAAGCGATGGACCAGACAGAATCGCAGGCCTGGCAGAAATTGCTGAGTGTGATGACCCACGAGATCATGAATTCAGTAGCACCGATCTCTTCCCTGGCCGATACGCTTAAAAACAGGTTGCAGAAATCGATACCATATCTTGATAACAAAGCCGGCGCTGTGGATGACCTGGAAGTAGGTATCGAAACAATCAAAAGACGTAGTGAAGGCCTCTTGAAATTTGCCGAAACCTACCGTAACCTTAATAAGATATCTCAACCCAACCTTACAAAAGTTTATGTAAGAGATCTGTTTGAAAACCTGTATCAATTGATGCAGCCAACACTGGATCAAAAAAATATCCAGCTTGATATTGTTCTGAAAGATCCCAACCTCGAACTGGAAGCCGATACCAGTCTCATAGAACAGGTGCTCATCAACCTACTGGTAAATGCGATTGAAGCGGTAAAAGACAGAAATGAACCCAGGATAACTTTATCAGCTTCAACAACACCCAATAAAAAAGTTCAACTGAAAATAGCCGACAATGGTGCAGGCATGACCGAGGAAGTGATGGAAAAAATATTCATACCATTTTTCAGCACCAAGAAAAGCGGTAGCGGAATCGGGTTAAGCCTATGCAAACAGATCATGATGCTTCACAAAGGAAATATACAGGTGCACTCCAGGCCGGGTGAAGGAACCGCATTCGTTCTTCAGTTTTAAGCTTCATTTTTATAATTGTATCTTGCAAACTCACTAACGATTGCAATTTTGACTGAGTTCTTCGGATACATCGCTTCTGTACTAATCGGAATTACCCTGGGATTGATCGGCAGCGGAGGTTCTATTTTAACAGTGCCTGTGATGGTTTATCTTTTTGCCGTTTCTCCGCAACTTGCTACCTCCTACTCTCTTTTTGTTGTGGGTACTACCAGTGTTGCAGGCATCATCAGCCGTTTAAATACAAATGCGATCAAACCAAGAGTAGCATTTCTTTTTGCTACAACCTCTGTGATCACTGTTTTTGTGATCAGGAAGTTTGTTATTCCTTTAATTCCGGCAGTTTTATTTAATATCGGCAATTTCAGCGTAACAGAATCAATGGCAACAATGGTTCTATTCGCTATTCTTATGCTGTTATCTGCCACATCAATGATCCGAAATTCAAAGAAGGAAGCGCTGACAGCTGTTATGGCTAACAATACCAAACTGGCTCTCTATGGGATCGGCATAGGTCTGGTAACAGGTTTCCTGGGAGCTGGTGGCGGATTTCTTATCATACCGGCCCTGGTGCTTTTGTGCGGATTGAATATGAAGGAGGCAGTGGGTACTTCTTTGTTGATTATTGCATCCAATTCCCTGATCGGGTTCATAGGTGATTATGGCCATTTTATCACCGACTGGAAATTGCTATTATCTGTAACAGCACTGGCCGTAACCGGTATCATCATCGGCACACAATTGGCAAAAAGAATAAACAATACCAGCCTGAAAAAAGGCTTTGGCTGGTTCGTATTGGCCATGGGAATTTACATCATCGCAAAGGAATTGTTCTTTAAATGATCTCTGCTTGTCATCCGCCACATAAAACTACCTACATCAATCGCCTGGCCAAAATATCTTTCATAATTTACAGGAAACGCCTTTAAGCTGATCTGGCTAACCATTAAAGCTTTACCTCTGTTGAATATAATTGGCCACATAGGGATATAGAGCATAATAAAATAAGCATATCTCTAAACTATGTAATTTATATGCCTATGTGGTCAGAAACAAAACCTATATTA
>JAFDXA010000178.1 GCA_018268185.1 Bacteroidota bacterium | reverse complement strand
ATCGTATTGCAGGAACTGGCCTTGCCGGTTGATGATTTCATTGAATTTATAGCTGTTCAGAAAGGCATCAGTAATGCTGAGGCATCTGAATTATTGCATCAATACTGCGGAGAACTGAAAAATCTCGGGGCTTCCGGTGAAAACATATTGCCTCATTCCGGCAAATTTTATGTGGATACTGCCGGAAAACTTGTCTTTAAACCGGTAAACATTCCAAAAGCATATACGCCTTCGGTTCCTGCCGACAGGGTTTTACACCCAGTAGCTTCTCACAATGTAATGGTTGGAGATAAGGAAACCACAACAGCAGAAATGGCGGCTTATTACTCAGATGCTGCCAATGCCAGGAAAGATCGCTGGTGGATATGGGCCGCAGCATTACTCGCCGCAGGAATCGGTGGATTGGCTTACTACCTTTCAGATCCTGCTCACTCAAACACATTCGGCAACGCACAAAAATCTGCAGCGCCGGCAGCCCCTAAAACATACAAGCTCGCCCAATAAGGAACAAATCATGTTTCTTTGCAGCTAATTCAGTTCCATGGTTCATTATTCTCATTGCCCTGTTTGTAAAAAGGAAAGCATTGCGAGGGCTTTATCTGCTGAAGACTATACCGTTTCGCACCAGCGATTCGAAATATGGCATTGCAATTCCTGCAGCGCTCGCTTTACACAGGATATTCCGGGGCAGGAAGCTATAGGTGCATTTTACGCATCTGAAAATTATATCTCACACAGCGATACAAAGGAGGGACTCGTAAACCGGCTTTACCATGCAGTAAGAAAAAGAACATTGCGATCAAAAATGCAGTTGGTAAAAAGGGAAACAGCAAGGCAGCAAGGAGCTCTACTTGATATCGGCTGCGGAACAGGCGCTTTCCTGGATACCATGCAACATGCAGGGTGGCAAATAACAGGACTGGAACCCGACGAACAGGCAAGAAAACGGGCTGCCGCTCTTTACAATATCAAGGCACAGGAACCCGGGATTCTCTTTCAATTGGCTCCGGGAAGTTTTGATGCCATTACCATGTGGCATGTGCTGGAGCATGTACACGACCTTCATGAGTATGTAGCCCAATTAAAAAAATTACTCTCTGAAGGGGGCCGCATTTTCATAGCGGTGCCGAATTATACTTCTTACGACTCTTCTGTTTACAAAGAACATTGGGCAGCCTATGATGTACCGAGGCATTTGTACCATTTTTCACCTCAAAGTATGAACACATTGATGCAGATGCATGGCCTGAAAGTAAATGCTGTTCACCCGATGTGGTTCGACAGCTTTTACGTGAGCATGCTGAGTGAGCAATACATCAATAAAGGAAGAGGAAATTTGGCCAGGGCTGCGATAAGAGGCCTTGTTTCAAATATCAAAACCCTGTTCAGCAAAAATAAATGCAGTTCTGTTATTTACGTAATATCAGCCTGAAGCAGGTTAATTCAGCTTCACTTCAAACAATTTCGGCCAACGCTTACCGGTAATGAACATGGTTTTGCTGGTGCTGTCATAAGCGATGCCATTCAGCACATCCGTTCTTTCTGTTTTTTCAGCATCCTGCAACAGGTTGTTGAAAGTCATTTTACCAACAACATGCCCGCTTTCAGGATCTATTTTTACGATATCATAAGTGAGATAAACATTGGCGTATATGAACCCATCAATGTATTCGAGTTCATTCAGCATTTTAACAGGGCCTTCGTTGCTTTCAACAGCAATGGTTGATTTGATTTTAAAGTCATCGGGGTTCACAAAATAAAGATTGGAACTTCCATCGCTGATGATCAGATCGGTTCCGTTATTGGTGATGCCCCAGCCTTCACGTGGCCAGTTAAATGTTTTGATGGGTTTGTCAATATTGTTGATGTCATACACGTACACAATATTACTTTCCCAGGTTAGCTGGTAGATTTTGTCTTTGAAAACATTGATGCCTTCTCCGAATACTTTATCAGATCCCATCATGTGCTTCTTTTCAACAGCACCTGTTTTCCAGTCTGTGACACGTAATGAAGAAGATTCATAATCACCTGTCCCCTCATACATTTTCCCGTTGAATAACTGGAGCCCCTGTGTATAAGCGCTGGTATCGTGCGGATGCTGGGCAATTACCTGGTAAGCGATATTAGCAGGGGCGGGGAGTTTGGCATAAGCAGGTATGATTCCATCATCAACCACGGGTTTGTCCTCTCCTCCATTGCAGGAAAACAAAAAAGCGCTAATAACCAACAGGGGTATATATTTCATTAAACTAAATTATGAGCCGTAAAATTAGCAAACTGCTACACTTTGCAATAATTAATTGAAAATAAATGCCTTAAAATTTTGTTACCAAAAAATTATTATTATATTTGTTTTACCTCTGAGCCGGTATATTACCTCTCTTCCCCCAAATTGGCAATGACCAGCTCTCCTAAAATGAATCGCAGTAAGTACTGCTTTTTTTCATTTCCAATCCTCTGTTTAGCTGAACCTATATCTGCCGGAAGATCATTTTTTAATTACGTTTTAAGACCGTTAAGAAATGAGATCATTCTTCAGCTTGTTTTGCGCTATGGCGATATGCCAGTTTGCGTCAGCACAACGCACCTGTAGTACAGAGCAATATGCCCGTACGATCTTCAAACCACAATCACAGGTTTCTGTTGATCGTGGTCGTGAAAGGGACACCATTCCCAATGAGATCATTACCATTCCGGTGGTGGTTCATGTTATTTTTAAAACAACAGAACAGAATATAAGCGACGACCAGGTTCTTTCGCAGATCCAGGTATTGAATAAAGATTTCAGAAGGCTGAATGCAGATGCTGTAAACACGCCTGCAGCTTTTCAGTCAATTGCCGCTGATAGCAGGATCATGTTTTGCCTGGCACAGGTAACTCCCGAGGGCAGGCCAACCAAAGGTATTGTACGTAGGTACACTGATAAGGATTTTTTCCTGGGGGATGATGCCATGAAATATACAGCAGCAGGCGGTGATGATGCCTGGGACAGCAAAAAATACCTCAACATCTGGGTTTGTTGTTTGTTTGGAAGAAGCCTTGGCTATGCAACACCTCCCGGCGGGCAGCCAGATCTCGATGGTGTTGTGATCAACTTCGACGTATTCGGTACCAGGGGAATCGTTAGGGCTCCGTTTAACCTGGGAAGAACTGCAACTCATGAAATAGGGCACTGGCTCGGATTAAAACACCTGTGGGGTGATATTAGTTGCGGTAGCGATGATGTTGATGATACACCACGCCAGATGGGCTACAATTATGGTTGTCCTTCATTCCCACATGTTACTTCATGCTCAGAGAATGGCAATGGCGATATGTTCATGAACTTTATGGATTTCTCTGACGATGCATGTATGAATAGTTTTTCAAACGGTCAGAAACGCAAAATGAGAAGCCTCTTCGCATTGGGCGGCATAAAGAACTCTTTCCTCAATTCTTTTGCGTGCGATAGTACACTTGCATCAGGCGGACCTATTCCCGATGATACAATTCCTGTTGCAAAGCCAAGGCCGGAGATCATGCTTTATCCCAACCCGGTGCAATCAGAAGTAATCATCCAACCGGTTAACGACTATGAACTGATCGGTAAAGTATGCTCAATATTCAATGTACAGGGTAAGCGGGTATTTCAGCAAACCTGTACTTCAGCAAAACAAAAAATGAATTTATCTGATCTCCCTTCCGGTGTTTATATACTACAGGTAGGTACAGGTAATGATAAACGCATTCAAAAGCTGCTCAAGCTTTGATGTCCCTAACAGCGTGATTCTACCAAAACCGGCTGCCCCTGTTGTGTCTGAAAATCATTCCGGCACAACAGGGGTTAGCTTTTTTTAATGGGAAAGATGGCTGTTCATTTATTAAGTGAAACAAAGAGGATTTATTGATCTACCCGTTCTGTCTTCCTGTAAACGACATTTCTTTCTTCAAGGTATTTCAATATGTATTCGAAACAGTGCTTATGCCTGCCTACCAGTTCGGGAGGAAAAACGCCATGTTCAGTAAAAAGTTTTTCAGCAATAAGATTAAGGGCAGCTGTGCAGGTATAACCGGTTGTGCGGCTCATCGAAGATGTTTTGGTAGCAGCGTCGTATTCATCATACAGGAAGTATGATATGCTGGTCTTCTTGCCATCTTTTTTCCCACCAATATTGATCCTCATGATCGTGAACTCTTCCTCTCCGGGGTTCAGCTTCCATTTGTCGAAAAGCAAGGCACAGGTAACATCGATTGGCTTGAATTCTTTGTCTTTTACTTTGATGGCATCATGAGAAAAGAACCCGGTTTTCTGCAAAGCTATCATCAACTCAATATGGCCGGGATACCGAAGTGTCTTTTCTTTCATATTGGGAATATGCGGCATGGTATAAATGATACTTCTCAGGCCATCTGTATTGAAAGCCTCAAGGGTTCCCACTTTTTCAAAATCGATCAGCTCTGTTTCACTCATGGCTGGCCTTGTAACAACATGCCCATTTTCTACATAACGGGCGGGCCTTGTATATTCTTCAACAACATCAATGGGAGAAAAAGGAGCCTTGTATTCATAAGGCTTGATCCGCTGTTTTGGAAGTCCGCCAACCAGGCATTCAAAATACTCAACCTGCATTTCTTCGTTATGATAACCAAGTAAAACATTGCCCATGCCCGGAGCTACACCGCAATCAACGATGGCAGTAACTTTATTTTGTTTTGCCAAAGCATCAAGTTCCAGGGAATTTTCCGGGAAGAACGAAATGTCTACTACGTTCTTTCCGGCTTTGATAACAGCTTCCAGCGCTTTATAACCCATAAAGCCCGGAACGGCTGATATTACAAGGTCTGCTTGCTTAAGTAAAACCGGGTATGATTCATATTCCGAAAGATCTGCCTGTTGCAGTCTGATGTTTGAATGATCCTTCAGTGCAGATAGATTTTTTTCACTGATGTCGAAAGATATAACATTGAATTTTTTCGAAAGGTCGATGGCCATGGCACTGCCTACCATGCCGGCGCCGAGAATTGCTACGTTCATTGTAAAATATTTGATCAGTTAAGTGGTATAGCCTGATAAGCATTACCAGCATTGTTAATAATAAAATGAAAACAAAGGGAAGTTTCCCCGGAAGAGATGGTTATGCAGAAACCGAAGTTCCGTTCATCATGATGGAAATGTAGGCTGAGAGCCTGTAAAAATCTGTATGAGCTATTAAATTCACGAAATGAAATTAAGCAATTTTAAAAATCAAGGAGAAAATAAATTGTGGGGCACAACCGGCACACGATTCCCGGTACTTTAACCCTTCTTTAGCATCCTTGCATTTATTTTTGTTACATATAAATGATACAAACTATGAAAAGACTTGTATTCGCTTTGCTAACCACTTCGCTCATGATGTCGGCTTCGGCACAAAACGGCATACTCGGTAAAGTCAATAAAAAACTTGGGAAAGACAGTACAAAACTTCAGCAGGTAATTTCCGTGAAACCAGGCAATGGTTCACTGAGTAATGAAGAGGTGATCAGGGGTTTGAAAGAAGCGCTCTCAATTGGTACCGACAGCAGTACCAAAAGACTGAATAATCTCAACGGTTTTTTTGCAAATGCCGCCATTAAAATACTGATGCCGCAGGAAGCAAAAAAAGTGGAAACAACATTGAGGAACCTGGGTATGTCGGCTCTGGTTGATAAAGCGGTTCTTTCCATGAACCGTGCTGCCGAAGATGCAGCCGGGAATGTAAATGTTATTTTCTGGGATGCGATCAAACAGATGTCACTTCAGGATGGCTGGAATATTTTAAGAGGAGGGGATTTTGCAGCCACCGAGTATCTCAAGAAGAATACGACAAAGGCACTTACGGATAAGATCAGGCCGGTTATACAGGCTTCTCTTGAAAAAGTGAATGCTACTGCTTACTGGAAAGATGTTTTTTCTACTTATAATAAATTTTCAAGACAACAGGTGAATACCGATCTCACTGCCTATGTTACCGGCAAGGCGCTTGATGGGCTCTTTTACGAAATCGGCCTCGAAGAGCAAAAGATCAGGAAAGATCCGGCAGCCCAGGTTACAGACCTTCTGAAAAAAGTATTCGGAAAATAAAATATTCAGAACAGCCATGAAGCAACAAAGTCTCAAAGTTGTACACAACCCTGTACAGCTCTGAGACTTTGTATTTTAAAGATATTTTACTTCGTTTTTGCCTTTGCCCTTGGGTGAACAAGGTTCAGTTCACTGATCAGGTTTTTGGCTTCAGCATATTTGTCGATGATGAAAAGTACATAACGGATATCAACCATTATATTACGGCAAATAGAAGGATCATAATTGATATCACTCATTGTTCCTTCCCATACACGATCAAAATTGAGTCCAACGAGGTTGCCGTAAGCATCAAGTGAAGGGCTTCCCGAGTTGCCGCCTGTTGTATGATTTGATCCGATAAAGCAAACAGGCTGGCGGCCATTTTCACCGTAAGGGCCAAAATCTTTTGCTTTGTACAGGTCGATCAGTTTTTTAGGAACATCAAACTCGTAATCTCCCGGAACATATTTTTCCATAACCCCATCGAGGTAAGTATAATAATTATATTGAACTGCATCTTTGGGCCTGTATGGCTTTACATTGCCATAAGTAACCCGGAGCGTACTGTTAGCGTCTGGGTAAAATCTTTTTTCAGGAAAAACTTCCAGTTGCGCCTGCATATAGGTTCTTTGTAATTGGTTGATGCTTGCCTGGTATTCATTCAGCTTACGTGATACATTGGAAGTAAATGTTTTCAGCATGTCTGAATAAAGTTTTACGGCAACATCTTCCTTGATCTTTGTCAAGGCTTCAGATGCCGGCAATTCAAGGGTTTGTTTGATCCTGTCAAGTGAAGTGAAGCCACTGTTTGAGTAAAGCTGTGCAGCAGCATTTGTATACGATTGGTTATTGTCTTTCAGTAATTGCTTAACTGCAGCAGAAACATAATTATCATCCTGTTTGCTTACATACATTTCCATGAGTGTTTCAAACAGTTTTTTATCAACTGTAACATCATACTCTTTGAATGTTTCTTCAAGCCTGTTGAGTATATCAGTTTTTTTCTTGCCATAGCTAGTTGAGTCTTTTGTCCAGGCCGTTACCAGCGAATTCAAATCAGCTGCAATGCCAAGCAATTCTATTTTAGGAACGATCTCGTTGAAATAATCCCTGGCATAACTGTAAGGTTGTATATCGGTATATGTTTTTGACAGATCGGACAGGAGATTACCATAGCTGTTCTTCCATGCCGGGTTTGCATTTACACGTTGGGTGAACACCGATTCATAGTCAAGTTTTTTCTGTAAGGCATCAGTACGGGTAAGTCCGAGTACTTCGCCCTGCCATTTTTTATAGGCATTTTCAATGCCGGCATATTTGGCTGCATATTGGATCTTGATATGCTCATCGGCACGCATGAACCTGTTGAGCACTTCAAGAGCCTTGGCCCTGATGCCGATCCTGGCCGGGTCGTTCACATCTCTTATCTGTTTTACAGCCGCTGCAGTGAGGTATTCCCTGGTATTACCGGGAAAACCGAATACCATGGTGAAGTCGCCTTCTTTCATACCGTCAAGGGAAATTTTCAAAGAACGCTTTGGTTTGTAAGGCACATTGTCGGGAGCGTAGTTAGCAGGCCTGTTGTCTTTATCAGCATAGATCCTGAACATGCTGAAATCGCCGGTATGGCGTGGCCACATCCAGTTGTCTGTATCTTTTCCGAAATTACCGATAGAGGATGGCGGCGCACCAACCAGGCGCACGTCCTTATAGGTTTCAGTTACGAAAAGGAAGTATTTGTTCCCATCAAAGAATGAACGGATGAAAAGATCTTCCCAGTTTTCTTTTTTATAGTCTTTTTTTATCTGGGCGATATTTTTATCAACCTGGCTTTGTCTTGCAGATTCGGTCATGCCGGGTATAACATGCTGCAATACATCTTTGGTAACTTCTTCAATCCTAACGATGAATGTAGCAAACAACCCGGGGTTCTGTAATTCCTGCCCATAGTTGTAAGCCCAGAAACCATCTCTTATATAATTATTCACCACTGATGAGTGATTCTGGATGGCATCAAAGCCACAATGGTGATTGGTGAGGAGCAGGCCTTTGTCGGATATAACTTCCGCCGTACAGAAACCACCGAAGCTTACGATTGCATCTTTCAGACTCCCTTTGCTGATGCTGTAGATATCCGAGGCATTGATCTTCATGCCCAGTTTCTTCATGTCCTTTTCATTCAACGCCTGTAATAACTGTGGCAGCCACATGCCTTCATCGGCAAAACTGCGTGTACTGAGTAATGCCAAAAAAAGGCAACAAAGTAAGAATCGTTTCATCATGATAAGTTATTTGGTTAACGGGATGGTTAAAGGTAAAGAAGTTGCCCGAGTTGTTAAAGCCGCAAGATGTATTATGTATGAGCGGCATTATTGTTCCGCCGGTATTTCTTATAAGCTCAAAAGCTGTAAATAAAAAAGGATCACAAAAGTGATCCTTTCGAATATCTGCTATGTAAATATTAAATGTCAATGGCCTCTCCATAAGCGGCAGCGGTGGCTTCTTTCACGGCTTCGCTCATGGTAGGGTGCGGGTGAACAGCATTTAGTATCTCATGCGCTGTTGTTTCAAGTTTGCGTGCAACAACGGCTTCGGCGATCATTTCAGTAACATTCATGCCGATCATATGGCAGCCAAGGAACTCACCGTATTTGGCATCGTAAATAACTTTTACGAAACCTTCTGTTGCTCCTGCAGCGCTGGCCTTGCCGCTGGCCATGAATGGGAATTTACCCACTTTGATATCATAGCCGGCATCTTTTGCAGCTTTCTCCGTATAACCAACAGATGCAATTTCGGGTGTGCAATAAGTACAGCCGGGGATGTTGTTGTAATCGAGGGGCTCTGGTTTATGTCCACTCAAATGTTCCGCAGCATTGATACCTTCTTTGGCAGCTACGTGAGCGAGTGCCTGGCCAGGTGTACAATCGCCGATAGCATAGATCCCCGGAACATTTGTTTGCTGGTTTGCATCAACAATGATTTTGCCTTTATCTGTTTTGATACCAAGCTGTTCAAGCCCGATATTTTCAATATTTGCAACAACGCCAACAGCGCTCAATAAAATATCAGCTTCCAATACCTGTTCCCCGGCAGCTGTTTTTACGGTTGCTTTTACTCCGGCGCCGGAAATATCAACTTTGGTTACTTCACTGCTGGTCATGATGTTGATACCCTGTTTTTTGAATTGTTTTTCCAGTTCTTTGCTGATGTCTTCGTCTTCTACCGGAACAATGCGTGACATAAATTCCACGATGGTAACTTTTGTTCCGATGCTGTTATAGAAATAAGCAAACTCTGAACCGATGGCGCCGCTTCCGCAGATGATCATCGATTTAGGCT